>CAZRHW010000328.1:0-4282 GCA_964599785.1 uncultured Bacteroides sp.
CTTCCTCGAGGAAAATATTTTATGATAATGTCGAGGATAAATATATTGAATCGCTGCAGGTTGGATTTGAATCAACAAGTTCAGTCATTGTCCAGTTCACAGCTTTGGGTGGAAAAAGCCCTGCTACCAACAAAAAAGATCCGAGAAATTGTGTAGGATTGCTTATCCAATACAGGAATAAGTGAGGAAGAATCGAAATAGCGAAAATCGGACAATTTCCGGAGCGGAGCGGAAGAAATTTTCCATGAGCGGGTTGTGCGTGTGCTTTGCGGGTAGCGAATAAATAAAAAGAAAATAGCGAAATAGTAATTTAGACGAGATCCCTCCTCGCTGCGCTTCGTCGGGATGACTTGTTTCAATCTCAGTTTTAATACTCATACGATGACTTGGATTCATCGTATGAGTGATCACAACTGAAGAGTCCGGTTAACAACCGGACCTTTCTTCCTCAGTCCTCAGCAACTGAAGAGTCCGGTTAACAACCGGACCTTTCTTCCTTACCAAACGTAGTAACAGCTGCCGATTGGCAATCGGCAGAACTTATTATCAGTATTTAACACCCGTATCTCAATGCTTACACAACTTGTAACTTGTAACTTGTAACTTGTAACCAGCTCACACTTCCCTCTCTAATGTGCTGATTGCATAGGATTCGCCGTTATCATTCAACAATGTGGTTGCGATAATATTCACTTCTATGACCTGGCCTGATTTGGTTACCTTCTTTATATGAAAGGATTCTATTTTTTTACCATGAGCCAGCTTTTGTATCTTTGTCATGATGCTTTTACGCTGGTTTTCCGGGATCATTGCATTCATATTCATTCCCAAAGATTCGCGTTCGTCCCAGCCAAACAATCTTTCTGCACCGGGATTCCATGCTAATATTTTACCTTTAAAATCCTGTAAAATGATGGCGTCGGAGGAATCGCGCACCACGGCGGCCAGCCGCTGCAGACTTTCTGATTCAATCAGTGCCTGTTTTATTTTCTTCAACTCAGTGATGTCAATAAAGGTGATCACGGCGCCTTCAATCACATTTTCAAGTGTCCGGTAAGGAAGTATCTTCATCAGGTAATATGATCCATTGGTAGTTTGTACTTCAATCTCTTTTGGGGTCAGGTTGTCCAACACCAATCCGACATCTTCCACCAGGCGATCATATCCCACCAGGTTTGAGACAATGTGAGCCAGGGGCCTGCCAATATCGGTCTGTATCAGGTTGATTAAATTTTTAATTGAAGGTGTAAATCGCCTTATTTGTAATTTTTGATCGACAAACACCGTGCCTACCCCTGTCCCTGCAAGCAGGTTATTCATATCATTATTTGTACGTGTGAGTTCCGAGAATTTGGTCTGTAACTCAGTATTAACCGTTGTTAATTCTTCATTCATGGATTGAAGCTCTTCCTTGGAAGTTTCTAGTTCTTCATTAGTGGACTGCAGCTCCTCATTGACAGATTGCAGTTCTTCATTGGTTGATTTGAGCTCTTCGTTTGTTGTATCCATTTCCTCAATTGTCGACTGAAGGTATTCATCTTTGGCCTTCAACTCCTGTTCCAGCGTTTTGATCAGGGCGTCTGTAATTAATTCTTGTTCGCCTGTAGTTTTCCCGGGGATTTTAGATGCAATATTTTTCTCTGCCTGTGACAGCTCTTCAAAGATAACCAGGAGCAAATTTGTCACCAGCTCTTTTCCCGGCACAGTTGATACGGGTCGTACGGTGAGATTAACCAGTGTATATTTACCATTGGTTTTAACACGTATTCCGGGAAACCGGGTCATAGTTTTCTGAATCACTGTTCTTTGGATGGCATTATTCAGAGGTCTTTTCAATCCTTCGCGGGCCATTTTTAAAATATTCACTCCGGCTTCTCCATGAGCAGGTTCCAGGTATTTTCCGGTACGCCCGTGAATGTAAAGGATTTCGCCATGTTCATTTATGAGTATGCCAACCGGATTGTAATGCATAATTAATTCCTTAACTGCCAGGTCGCTCAGCTGAAGATAGTTGTCTGCCGGTTTTTTCTTCACAGGTAGCCTGACACTCTCACTTTTTACCTGAGGCTGAAATATTTCAGGCCGGGCAGGAGGAAAGGTTTCAAACGTGTCAGTAACCCGCTGGTATATCTTCCATTTCCGATTAACAGTTGAAAACAGATTTATGAAATTTCCAACGGTTTCGGAATTGCCAAGAAAGAGCAGCCCTTGAGGATTCAAAGAATAATGAAACATAGGGATGATCTTTTTTTGCAGTTCTCCGTCCATATAAATCAGGAGGTTTCGGCAACTGATCAGGTCGAGTTTTGAAAATGGCGGATCTTTGGTCAGATCCTGTTCCGAGAAGACCACCATATCGCGGATCACTTTTTGAACCCGGTACACTTTGCCCTCGGGATCAAGAGTAAAAAATTGTGTTAATATATCCGGTGTGATATCTGCTGTGATACTTACCGGGTATATCCCTGAACGAGCATGTTCGATGGCCCGGCGATCGATATCGGAAGCAAAAATCTTTATATCGAAATTTCGCTTGAGGATATCCATGTGCTTGTGGATCAGTATTGCAATAGAATAGGCCTCCTCGCCGGTCGAACAACCCGGAACCCAGATGCGTACTGAATCACCGGATTTCTTATGTGCAAGGAGCTGAGGAATGACCTTTTCATTGAGTGTCTCAAAGGCCTCCGGATCACGGAAAAAGGCGGTTACACCGATCAGCAGATCATGAAAGAGCGCCTCTATCTCAGCAGGGTTTTTTTGCAGAAAAAGAACATACCTGTCCAGGGAATCGATCTGGTGCACGGCCAAACGCCTTTCCACACGCCGTATAATAGAATTTTGCTTGTATTGGGAAAAGTTATGGCCGGTCTGAGTCCGGAGGAGGACTAATATCTTTTTCATCGCATTTTCCGATTTATCAGCCGTCGCAGAAAGGATTTTCGGCATTTTCCCAAATGCATGCACCACATAACCGATAAGTTGGGCCGGCATTTCCGAAGGCGGCATCGTATAGTCAACAAGTCCTGTTGCTATGGCGTTGCGGGGCATCCCATCATATTGGGTGGATTCGGGATTCTGTGCCATCACCATCCCTCCTTCCCCTTTGATGGCCCTGATACCGAGAGTACCGTCGCTGCCGGTACCGGACAATACAATACCTATTGCACGTTCATGTTGATCATGGGCGAGTGAGCGAAAGAAAAAGTCGATGGGTAAACGTAGCCCATGGGGAAAGGCGGGCTGAAGCAATTGGAGTGTGCCGTTCAAAAAGGCCATATCACAGTTGGGAGGAATGATGTAAGTACAATTGGGCTTTACTACCATTCCGTCTTCCACTTCATAAACCTGCATACTGGTATATCGCTTGACCAGATCGGTCAGAATGCTTTTGTGGTCAGGGGCGAGATGTTGAACGAGGACAAAAGCCATTCCCGGTTCGGTTTCGGCCGGCATGCCGGCAAAGAAAGCTTCAAATGCTGCTAATCCCCCTGCCGACGCACCAATGCCGACAATGGGAAAATCCCGTGGAATTTTTTTTGTAATGACTGTCGATGTTTTTTTCTTTGTCATTTTTAGATAATATGCTGATAAATTATTCATTGTTCATGGGCAGGGTAAAATAGAAGGTGCTTCCTTTGCCTTCTTCACTTTCGGCCCGGATATTACCACCATGTTTTTCGATGAATTCCTTGCAAAGATGTAATCCCAGACCTGTGCTGGGTTCATCTTCCGTACCCTGACGGCCTGTTTCTTCGGCAATTTGAAACAACCTGCCCAGTAATTCGGGGCTCATACCCACACCGGTATCTGAAATCGCTATTTCAATAAAGCGGGAATGTAAAACTTTAGCTGATAAAAATATTTTTCCTCCGCGTGGTGTAAATTTCACTGCATTGGAGATAATATTCCTGATTGCTGATCTGATCATTTTTGTATCAACTTTTACATGTAAATCGCCAGGCACACGGATGATCATCTCTATATCTTTTTGAGTGGCTGTTTCAGAAAGCGTTTCCACGCATGAATTCACCAAATGAATAAGTGGAGTGATCTCTGGTTTAAATTCTGTTAAGCCCTGCTTCATCTTTGCCCATTCAAGAAGATTTTCAAGCAGTTGAAAGAGGTTTTTTGCAGTTTTTTTCATTGAATCGGCAATATTCTGAATATCCTCCCTGCTCATATTTTTTAAATCTTCTGATAAAACCTCTGTAAATCCAAGAAAAGTATTAAATGGGTTTCTGAGATCGTGTGCAATGATGGAGAAAAATTTATCTTTTTC
>CAZRHW010000329.1:0-4252 GCA_964599785.1 uncultured Bacteroides sp.
AAATCCGGAAAAATCCAGACGAAAGATGGAAAAGAGCCAAAACATATCGCCATTATACACTGTGTTGGAAGCCGTCATCCCGATTATCATGAATATTGTTCCCGCACCTGTTGTATGATTGCACTGAAATACTCAAACCAGCTCCGCAGTGCTATCCCGGATGCTCACATTTTCGACATATATGCTGATATGAGGGCATTTGGTAAAGATTGTGAAGAATTCTACAAAGAAACTGCAGGCAGAAACATCCTGTTTCTCAACTTTGATCAGCAAAAAGGTCTGCCGCAAATTGGTAAACCTGAGATCAGTAAAGCACCTCCGGGAAATGGTTATGAAATGATCATTGAAATGGATGAACGTCTGTCAGGAGAAAAGATCGAGGTGCCGGCAGATCTGGTCATTTTAATGGTAGGAATGGAAGGACAGGAAGATGCTAAAACAGTAGCTCACGCTGTAGGTGTGAGCATGTGTGGCAATGATTTCTTTATTGAACGGCATCCGAAACTTGATCCGGTCGCTACCACTACCGACGGCGTATACATCGCCGGCAGTTGCCAGGGACCGAAAGATATCACCGATTCTGTCTCCCAGGCAAGGGCAGCCGCTGCCCGGATACTGGCCTCAATTGCCCGTGGAACTGTTGAAGTAGAGGTAACAACTGCTGTAGTAAATGAAGATATATGCTGCGGCTGCCAGACCTGCATCAAGGTTTGTCCTTATAAGGCCATCCATTTTGATGAAGAAAAGAAAGTCTCTGTAGTTAATGAGATTCTTTGTAAAGGATGCGGCACATGCGGTTCTGCATGCCCGACAGGAGCCATCAGAAGCAGACATTTTACCGATATGCAGATCCTGTCTCAGATCAAAGGGATCATGAGCCTGGAAGTAACTGAAATATAACATTTTGAAAATTATAAAACCATGAATTTCAATCCAACTATTGTTTCGTTCCTATGTAACTGGTGCTCCTACACAGGAGCAGACCTGGCCGGTACATCCAGGATGACATACTCTTCAAACATAAGAATTGTCCGTGTGATGTGTTCCGGCAGAGTAGATCCAACATTCGTTTTATCGGCTTTTCGTGAAGGAGCAGATGGTGTGCTGATTTGCGGATGCCATCCGGGTGATTGCCATTATCATGAAGGCAATTATAAATGCCTGAGGAGATACCATCTCCTTCAAAAATATCTCCAGCAAATGGGTATCCATAAAGACAGGCTCAGACTCGCATGGATCAGTGCCAGCGAAGGCAAACAATTTGCCCATCTGGCAGATGAGATGGCCGAGACGATAATGAATCTCGGCCCATGCGAAATCAAACATGTAATGGAAACACTTACTTAAAAGGAAGGGCTATCAAATGGAAAAGAAACAAGAAAAACCAAAACTTAAAATGGCTGTCTACTGGGGTGCTGCCTGCGGTGGATGCTGTGTGTCTGTGCTGGATGTCCATGAAAAACTGTTTGATGTTGTTGCAGCAGCCGACCTGGTATTCTGGCCCATTGCGCTGGATACCAAATATAAGGATGTGGAAGCCATGGCAGATGGAGAAATTGATCTTACGCTGTACAACGGGGCGGTCCGAAACAGTGAAAATGAACATATAGCCAAACTGCTCAGGCAAAAATCCAAAATCCTCGTAGCTTATGGATCCTGTGCCCATATGGGTGGAATACCGGGATTGGGTAATTTCTGGAACAGGGAAACCATTTTCAGGCGTGTGTATGAGGAGAATGAATCAACCGAAAATCCTGAAAAAATACATCCTGTGACAGAATATGAAGTACCGGAAGGAAAACTCAAACTTCCCGAATTCTATAATGATGTCAGAACATTAAACCAGGTGACAGATGTTGACTACTACCTCCCTGGTTGTCCGCCACAGACCGAAAGACTGGTTGAAGTTTTTATGGCCATCGTCACAGGTGCTGAATTACCACCCAAAGGATCCGTTATCGGTGCATTGGCAAAAACCCAGTGTGATGAGTGTGACAGGAAAAAATCCGACAATAAGGTAATCAAACATTTTTATCGCCCGACACAGATACAGGATGATGGTGAAACCTGCTTCCTGGAGCAGGGAGTGATCTGTATGGGCCCGGCTACAAGAGGCGGATGCGGATATCGTTGCATCAAAGGAAATGCTCCATGCCGGGGTTGTTATGGCCCGCCACCCGATATCACGGATCCCGGTGCTAAAATGATGTCAGCCATTGCTACCATGATCGATGCAGATGATCCGAAAGAAATAGAAAAGATAGTCGCAACAATTGATGATCCCGCCGGAACATTTTATCGGTTCAGCCTGCCCGGCTCAATAATAAGGAGAAAAATACTATGAAACCCTCTTGCACTAACCTGCGAAACAAGTGGATGAAAATACATGAGGGTTCCCTGCCTGTTCAATAGACAGGCATTCGAAACAACTTAATATACAATAATATAGCTAAATTATTTTCGAATGAAACAAATAACAATTGATCCTATTACCAGACTTGAAGGTCATGGAAAAATCGAAATATTTCTTACTGACGATGGTGATGTGGAAAATGTATATTTCCAGGTTCCGGAACTGAGAGGATTTGAAAAATTCTGCGAAGGACGACCCGTCGAAGAACTGGCCCAGATCGTGACAAAAATATGCGGGGTTTGTCCGGGATGTCACCACATGGCATCCGGAAAAGCTGCCGATGCAGTATATGGAGTAAAACCTCCCCCAACAGCTGCAAAAATCAGGGAATTGTTCTATATGGCCCATTTTGTGCACAGCCATATCGCACATTTTTATGCCCTCGCTGCCCCGGATTTTGTTGTCGGCCCAACAGCACCAGCAGCAGAAAGAAATATCCTTGGAGTCATTAACAAAGTTGGTGTGGAGATCGGGACAGAGGTAATCAAACAAAGACGTATTGCCCAGGAAATACAGGCACTCCTTGGAGGACACCAAACCCATGTGGTGCTGAATATCCCCGGTGGAGTCCGGAAAGGATTGAAGGAAGAAGAAAGAAAAGATATTGAAGAAAAAGCTAAAGGATTTATTGAATTCTCGAAATTTTCTTTAAAAATCTTTAACGACGTAGTCCTGAAAAATGAAAAGTATGTTGATATCATCCTCAATGGACCTTACTCTCTTACACTTCATTCCATGGGACTGGTCGATGACAATAATAAAGTTAATTTCTATGACGGGAAAGTAAGGGTTGTGGATACCCAGGGCAAAGAGTTATACAAATATGCCCCGCATGAGTATACTGAATTTGTTAGTGAAAGGGTTGAACCCTGGAGCTATCTTAAATTTCCTTACCTGAAAAAAATCGGATGGAAAGGTTTTGTTGACGGACAGGATTCAGGAGTTTATCATGCTACCCCTCTGTCACGTCTCAATGCTTCGGATGGAATGGCTACCCCACTGGCTCAGGAAGAATATGAAAAAATGTATGCCACACTGGGAGGAAAACCCGTTCATGCAACACTGGCCATGCACTGGGCACGCCTGATAGAATTGCTGTATTCTTCAGAACGTGCACTCGAGCTTGCACGGGATCCTGAAATCACAGGTACCGAACTCAGGGCTCCACTTGATAAAACTCCTTCGGAAGGTGTTGGCATTGTTGAAGCTCAAAGAGGTACGCTGACACATCATTACGTGACGGATGATAATGGCATCGTCCTGAAAGCCAACCTTATTGTAGGGACAACCAATAACAATGCTGCCATCTGTATGTCTCTGAAAAAAGCAGCGCAAGGCATTATTAAAAAAGGTGTCAACGTTGATGATGGTGCCCTTAACATGGTTGAAATGGCCTTCAGGGCTTACGATCCGTGCTTCTCATGTGCTACCCATCACCGGCCCGGAGAAATGCCATTAACACTTGTCTTCAGGGATAGCAGTGGGGATATTATCAGAACCATTAAAAGAACGTAATGTGATTTGTAACTTCACCCCATCCCTAATCGGGGGTGTTTAAAAAGTCTTTAAAGGCTTCTCGCAGACCCTGTGAAATATTTTCGTACCTCAAATTTCACAGGGTAAATATGCGCAGATTATACCGCAGATTTCGCAGATGTCTCTAAACCAGTTATTTAAATTCTGCGAAATCTGCGTTTAAATCAGCGGAATCCCTGCCTGCGTGCCGAAGCACTTCGGCACGCAGGTGCGAGAAATATAAATCAAAGGACTTTTTAAACATCCCTAAAAGTCCTCTCCCTCTTCAGGGGAGAGCCTGCCTGCCGTCAGGCAGGGATTTAG
>CAZRHW010000330.1:0-4252 GCA_964599785.1 uncultured Bacteroides sp.
CTCTGTGGCTCTCAAAAACCTCTGTGGTCCTCTGTGACCGAAAACCGAAAACCGAAAACCGAAAACTATTCTATAATCATTTTTCCCCTAAATACCCTGTCACCACGGAGTTCAATCAGGTAATAGCCATTTTCAAGATCCTTTCGTTCAAGGATAAATTCCGACTGTCCTGCGATTTCATCGATCCTGAGCACCTTGCCTGTAAGATCAAGGATTCTTAATGTATAAGGATGGCCTCCGGGATTCGGGAACCGGATGGTTGTCCTTTCTGTGAAGGGATTGGGGAAAATTGTCAGATCCTGTACATTATTTAATTCATTCCGGCCGGTGATTTGCAGCCTGTTATCTTCTATATTTGACATGGAGTGACTGTAGGGGCCGGAATCGGCTTTTTTACCCACACCTATGGGGACACAATCTTCCGGCCGTTCAACCGATATCCGGTAATAATACAAAAGATTATCAGGATTTGCATCCGTATAGGCTGATGTGCTGCTCGACATGGAATGGATAATGGAAAAATTACTTTCTGTAAGGCTGCGGTAAATATAATAGGTGCCATATATAAAGCCATAATACTGGTCCCATTCCAGCTGGGCATCGCCGGTGGTTGCATTGATCGATGTAATCAGGTGGATGGTCTTGTGTGGTTTGCACAGATCAATATTTGATTCAAATCCTTTGGCGTCGATAGCTGTAATTTTATATATATAAGCCTGTTTTGATGGATCAGAAACAGTATCCAGGAAAACGCTCAGAGAATTTTTAGGCAGATGGCCGATCAGATCGTATTCGCCTGCCACAATACTCTCCCTGTAGATATTATAGGAAGCAACCGGGGCAGTTCCTTTTTTCTCCCAGATAACCAGGTTGTCGCCTGTTTCCACATCAACAGTGACCATACATATCTGGGGAGCCACAAATAATGTTATGGGAGCACTTTGTATTTGGCCACATTGGTTGGAAAGTTGACATATATAATTTCCCTCATCCTGATAGCTCATCTTATTTATCCTGAATTCAGGCAGGTCTTCTTCCTGAACAGGGATACCGTCCTTCATCCACTCATAGAAAACAGGTTCTGTCCCGCGTGCATGGATCTCCAGTTTCAGACTGGCATCCTCTTTTACCCACTGGCTTTCGGTCTGTAACAGGATTTCCGGTGGTGAATTGACAACCAGTGTTACATTATTGCTGAGCAACCTGCCATAGCCATTGGAGATAATACAGATATAATCCGCCATATCACTCTGTCCGACAGCATTAAGTATTAGTATGTTTGTATCGGCACCCGGGATTTCGTCTCCATCTTTCAGCCATTGGAATAAAGCATTACCCTCCACTTCGGCAATGAATTTTATCGTATCACCTTTGCAGGCGATCTGGTTGAAGGGTTGCCTGGTTATATGAATGGGCTCCCCCTGGTTCTCAAATGCACCTATGTCGATGATATCATATCTTATCCTGTTTTTCCCGGCAATATCTTTGACAGGCAGGTTTAACTGATTACTTTCAGGAAATCCCTTGTTGATATTTGGCGAATAATCGGTTATCGACCAGTCTGCCTGAAGGGCATCATACTCAATACCAGCGCCTTTGGTGGGATTTTTAAAAACGGGATCATCATTAATATTTCCTGCATAATCACCTTGGGATACACCCATTGGCAAATTTATACCCTTCTCTCCACCCTGGATATTATTATGATAGAAATTCTGTGGATTTGAGATACCTATTTGGTTTGTGACCCACCAATCGTTCGTGTTGATATTTCCCCAGAATATTGAATTGAATACATTAAATTTTGAATCCCATTCAGCTAAAGCCGGTGAACTGTCTGAAACCAGGTTATTACAAACAGTATTGCCGATAAGTATTGGTTTTGAGGAGCCTATACATATACCAGCCGCGTAGTCAGCTGAATTATTACAAATAACATTGTTCAGAATATAAGGGCTTGCAGCATATATCATGATGCCTCCGCCACCTCTGTTGCTTAATGTGTCGTCATCAAGGGCTGCATTATTCAATATATAGTTGTTGACAATCATGGGCTTGGATTTATTATTTATTAAAATTCCACCGCCCCGGTCAGTTGCTATATTCCTGTAGATCAGGTTTCCGGAAATGAGGGGATGGGAATACATATCAATACTGAGGGCGCCTCCCTGCTGGCTGATATTATATTGCAATGTACAATTTGAAATTTCCAGGTTAGAGAAATACCGGATTCTTACAGCACCACCGAGAAGGGAATTCCAGTCGGATGGGAAATATTTGGCATATTGTATAACACAATAACTTAGAATGGAGGAATCGTTGTCACTCATAACCCCATTGGCCATAAACTGACTGTTATCGAAAATAATTCCATTCCAGGAACCCGTCAGGGATGACCTGTCGGAAAATCCGGTTGTATCATTGACTGTGAATGTAATCGGGAATTGCTTTGATCCGCAGGCTTTAATAGTTCCGAAAACCTGTATGCCATAGTATCCCTGGAATTCGATACAGGTTCCCGGTGCGATACTCAGGGTTACACTGTCCTTTATGATGATATCTCCGGTTACTCTGACTGTATCGGCGATCCACCAGGTATTTTCACTGATTGTATCAGCAACGGTTATGGAATCTATCCGGGCTTCATATGCGCCAATATCAATGATCCCGTGAATGATCCTGGGATTTCCCATGAGGTCAGTTTCAAGTAACAGTTCATCCACAACCGTATTGCTGCCATTGTTGATTGCCGGGCTTGTACCGGACAATGTCCATTCGGCATCCAGCCCGTCAGCATCGGTACCGGTATTTTCAGAAGGATTATCAAACTGCGGGTACTCTTCAATAATATTCTCATTTTTTCCATGGTAATCAGGAATCCCCGGAATGCCATTCTGGATAATACAATTATAAAAGTTGGGTGTGGCATTTGAACTGCTGATGTTTATTTGCGAAAGGGATTTAGATCCTGACTCATCTTCAGTATTACCCCAGAAAATATTGTTAGAGTAGTCGGCGTTGGTCATACTCCAGAAAAACATTGCTCCTCCCCAGCCGGCATTATTATTGCATACATGATTATTATAAAACTCGGGCCAGGATTCTAAATTTGCCACACCTCCACCCCCTGACTGGGCGTCATTATTGACAATGAGATTACCGGCTATTGTTTCATTTGAAGCATTCAGGTATAATGCTCCTCCGTCGTGATATGCAGTATTATTACTGAAAATATTATACAGAAGCTTTCCTTTTCCGAAATGTGACCAGATGGCTCCTCCATGAGTAAAAGAAGTATTTTTATAGAACAGGCAGTAATGAATTACCGGATTTGAATTGTATTTGAGGCAGATTGCCCCTCCGCAAGCAGCTGTTTCATTTTCAATGAATGCACAATGGTCTATTTCAGGACTGCAGCCTATACCAATGAATATTGCACCTCCGTCGGATGCTGAATGATTTACCCTGAAAACACAATGCCGGATGAGTATTTCTGAAAAATTCCGGATAACCATAGCTCCTCCTCCAAAATCACTCCACTCATCCCCGGCTTCAATAAATTTACCATATTCGAATTTACAATACAGGAAAACAGATGAATCACTGTTCAACATACTCCAATCCTGGTTGTCAATATTAACTCCTTTCCAGCCGCCTGCCGGACTTTCAGTATCACCAAACCCTATTGTATCTGCCACGGTAAAAATGATTGTATCACCGGGAGCACCTGATGCACGAACATTTCCTTTAATATTGAGCATAAAATAACCCTGGAATTCTACCACCACGCCGGGTTCAATTTTAAGTGTCTGTTCTTGCGGGACGGTAACATCACCCTGGATCCTGTAGGGTGAGCTGGCTTTTGTCCAGGTACCTGAAACGTCCCCGGCAGGAATATCGGTGCCCTGGGCAAGAATTGCGGAAGGGATTACAAGCGCGCCAATTAAGAATATAAGAATCTGTTTTTTCATTTTAAAGGTTTTTGAGAGAGGTCGGTTGAGGATAGTTTTCATATTGACCACCAATTTAAGGATTTGGCGGAAGATTTACAAAAGGATATTAATAATAACTCTTTAGGGTGTTTAGGAGTTACCCGGTTGGACATGCCGTCGCTAATCGTGACTCTGGCCATGTGGGAAATAACAAAGGGAACGGCTCACAGCATTACCGGTGGTGCGGGTATTTCGAGATTGCCCGACCAGCTGGCTTTCTTTGGTTCTGGTAGTATCTCCGGTGTACCAGTGCCAGTCAT
>CAZRHW010000331.1:0-4241 GCA_964599785.1 uncultured Bacteroides sp.
GTTTTCGGTTTTCAGTTTTCGGTTTTCGGTTTTCAGTTTTCGGTTTTCAGTTTTCGGTTTTCAGTTTTCGGTTTTCAGTTAAAAAACATCAAAATCATTCACCGATATTTTTAAGATTTTGTCATTAAGGGATAGTATAAAGTTAAACTAATATTGCTTAATCATGGCAACAATAAAAAAATTTGAAGAACTTGAATGTTGGCAGAAATGCCGGGAACTTAGTAAAAAAATCTATGAATTGACTAATAAAGAAAAGTTTGCAAAGGATTTTTCTTTGGTATGGCAAATCAGAAAATCAAGTGGTTCGGCAATGGATAATATCCCCGAAGGATTTGAGAGAGGTGGTAATAAGGAATTCATTAATTTTTTGGGTATTTCCAGAGGATCTCTGGCTGAATTAAAATCTCAATTATACAGGGCGTTGGATCAGAAATATATAACTGATGAGGAATTTAAAGAAACTTATATCATTGCAACCGAAGCTTCAAAATTAATTACCGGCCTGATAAACTATTTAATAAAATCTGATATCAAAGACATGAAATTCAAACAGAATAAAAACTAAGAAAACATACAAATAATCGCTTTCAGTCAAGAATCTGCAATCTTTCATAACTGAAAACCGAAAACCGAAAACTGAAAACGAAGTACTCCTAATATTTCAGTATTTTTGATGAATGTACAGATTATTTCATTTTGCAACCTGATAATAATATTGTTTTGAGGATTCGTTTTCTGATATTGACCTCTTTAATCTTCATCGCATTTCATCTGAATGCCCAGGAGATAACCGACAGGGTGGATATTCTGTGGGGAGAGAAACTTTTTCTTGAATCGAAAAATGTCATTCCGGAAATCATTGGTTATGATTCCACAGGTTTTTATGCCCTTGTTCAGGACTATCAGTGGGCCATTGAACATTATGATACTTCACTTGACAAGGCCAGGAGAGAATATCTCGACATGACCTATGGCCTGCGATCGAGAGAACTCGAAGCCATTGTACATTTTCATGGTGTCCTCTACCTTTTTACCTCTGAAATACGTTTTAAAAGCAGGATATTATATGTTCAGACAATTAATAAAGAGACACTGAAGCAAAATGATGACGATCAGACAGTTATTGAAGTTCCTGATATGGGTGGCTGGAGAGCAGACTTCAATATTGTATTGTCCCGGCTCGAACAAAAACTTCTTATCGTCAGCCGTATCGTTATTTACGGTCAGAAAATACAGGATATCCGGTTTTTGGTATTTGGTGAAAATATGGAAAAAGAATGGGAATCGGGAGACCGGATCCAGCATGACAAAAAAATTTACGATGAATCTGAATATGTGGTAGATGAAACAGGGAATGCTTATATGATATGCCTGTATTACCAGCCTGTCCTTTTCCAGCATCTCAACCCACGGAAAAACAGTTATCTTATTGTAGCATTTACTGATCAGGGAAAATCGGTAAAAAGATATTTTGCCGATTTCCCCAATAAATATATAAGGGGTATAGCCATTGAACCGACCCTCGATCATGAGCTGGCCTGTGCCGGCTTTTACTCCCCCAGTATGAATGATTACACTATCGACGGTTTGTTTTTCTTCAGAATCAGCCATGAGTATCATATTATCACTAACATGAAGTTTCATGAGCTGGAACCTTATTTTCTTGAAGAGAGTATGAATTTAAAACCAGGACAGGAATCGAGATATCTTTACAGCTTTTATCTCGATTATCTTGTGCTCCGGCAAAACGGAAATTTTATACTGGCCGGCGAACAGGTACTGGAACAAACCTATGATAACCATGCCAATATTATAGTGATGGGAATGAGTCCTGAAGGTGAAGTGTTATGGGAAAGGGTTATCCAAAAAATCCAGAATCATGATTTTGATACATACCCGAATTATACGTCGTATGCACTATTTGCACCGGCACACTGGAACAAGGTTGAGATACTTTATAACGAAAACCTGAAAAACCTTTACAGACCGGTTGAAAAAGATTTGCTGACTTTTAATTTAAACTCAAAAGCATACCTGTCGTGTGTCGGGATAGGTGAAAATGGTGAGATGGGAAAAGATATCATCTACCTGAAAAAACGGAAAAGAATGCTGACCCCTGCACCCATTTATTTTTACGACATGAAAACAAATGAAATGATCATGCCCGCATTACGTTACAGGAAGTTCAAATTTATGAAGCTCACCTTCAATTGAGTTCCCAGCCCAGCATTTTAAGCTTTTCCAAATTTTCCCCGAGTTTTTTCTTTTCCTTTTCAATGGCCAGTTTTTTCTCCTCTTCATTTAATTTCTTCCATTCTTTCAGGGAGAGTCCGCCGGAAGCCAATCCTTTCTGGTTATAATAAGGGGCATTGTAATATACATCTTCATCCCCTTTCATTCTCAGATCACCCCTCCCGGTGAGATAATCCTTCAGCTCATTTTGAAGCTGAACAAGAATTTCACCGTATTCCTTCAAACCTGCCAGGTTCTTGATCTGATAAGGATCCTCTGCCAGGTTATAGAGCTCGAATTCAGGCCGTTTTTCCCAGACAAGATCATCATACCACTTCATGTTTTCATTGCTCTGCAGTGAAAGCAGGAAATCTTTGGTGGGGCTATTATCTATATCTCCGTAAGGATAATAATTGAAATTATACTGTGGATCCGGATTGCCGGCCGGAAACATCCCGGGCACCGGATTCCAGATAATCAGGTATTGATCTTTTCTCATTGCTCTCATAGGAAATATCCGACCCTCCGGTTGAACCCATGCATGCCTTTCCCGGAATGTAAAGATCCTGTTCCGGGAAGGATCGATCTGCCCGGATAAATTTGAATTAATAATTTCCATCAGGCTTTTTCCCGACATCTCTTCAGGAACCGGTAAACCGGCCAGTTCAAGGAAGGTAGGAGCAAGGTCGGCATGACTGACAAGATCATCAATTTCACGTCCACCGGGGATTAATTTTTTACAGAATATTACAAGCGGCATATGCGTCCCATACTCATAAAGATTGGATTTGGCCCTGGGAAATGGCATCCCGTTATCTGAAGTCACCACGATAAATGTGTTATCCAGTTCACCCGCTTCACGAAGCAGATCGATCATTTTTCCCAGATGCAAATCAAACCATTCTACTTCTACCATGTAATCCAGGATGTCATTTCTTACTTCCGGAACATCCGGCAAAAAGGATGGTACCTTAACATCATCCGTCTTTTTTCCCATCATCCGTCCAATGTTTTTTAAATAATCCCTGTGCGGTTCATATGCACCATACCAGAAACAAAATGGTTGTCCGGAAGGTCTCTTTTTAAGGAATTCGGCAAAATTGGCAGCATAGTCTACATTGCTCATCGGATTTGTATCTTCAAACTGTTCATAGGGAACCTTACGGATGCTCTGATATGCTTCTCCTGCAGGGTTCTTCTTTCGTCCGCTTTCTTCCCAGTCCCCAGGACCCCAGCCTTTTCCGGTATAACCCGTAAAATAACCCGATTCTTCAAGGTACTCAGTATAAGTTTTGAATTCCGAAGGAAGGATACTCCACAGACAGGCACCTTCCCTGAGCTCAAAACCGTTCCGCCCCGTCAAAATAGAGGCACGGGATGCTGAACATGAAGGGGCAGAACAATAAGCATTGTTAAACCATGCACCGTTCCTGGCCAGATAATCAATATTCGGTGTATTAATAGCTTTGCACCCGGTAAAACTTGTATGAAGCCAGCTCATATCATCAGCAATGGCAAATAAAATATTGGGACGGTCATCTTCCATAAATTCCTCATCCTCTGAAAACTCCTGATTCTGTTGTCTTCTGCCAGTACAACCGGATAAAGCCAATAGACAGATGATCAGTGTGAATAAAGTAATTTTTTTCATGACATCATTTTTTTTGGACGCTTCTTACTCTTATCATTTTTCCTGTTGTTAAAATGCATCCGGTTAACAACCCTGCCCGTCCGGTCAGGCTGGCGGACTTTTCTGTTATTCTCAACCCGCATGGAATGTGTCCGGTTAACAACCGGACTTTTCTGTCACACCACTGGTGGGGAACAGCTGCCGATTAACAATCGGCAGTAACTTCACACCCTGATATGCAGTACCCAAACACACCAATTCACAAATTTGTAAGTATTCTTTTGTTTGAAATGTAAATTTCCTTTTCACTTTTTACCCTGAGAAATAATTTTGCAGGTAAAATTGCTTCTCATTTCACAGTTTAACTGTTTACTTTTTC
>CAZRHW010000332.1:0-4239 GCA_964599785.1 uncultured Bacteroides sp.
GTATGGTATTGATTTTACCTAGCTTGCTTATGCCGGGCTTGTATATTTATTCTCAGGAATCAGAACTTAAGCAGGTAGAACAATCGAAAGAACTTTCATTCATTGATCCCCGTCAGCGTAACCTGAAACTTCCATTTAAACTTATAAATAACCTGATCGTTATCCCAATTCAGATTAACAACTCGGATACCCTGAACTTTATTCTTGATACAGGACTCAACACTTCAATTATATGTGAATTATCGACAGGTGAATCACTCAACCTGAACTACGCCCGGGAGATTCAGCTTCAGGGACTGGGAACAGGTAAATCGCTTGAAGCCATTCATACATACGGTAATGAGATTGATGTGTCCGGCATAAAAGGTATCAACCAGGATTATTTTGTTCTCCTTAGCAATATCTTCCATCTTTCAAACAAGCTTGGTTTTCAAATACATGGCATTCTGAGTTTCAACGTATTCAATTCGTTCATTGTGGAGATAAATTATGAACATAAAGAGATTACATTTCATGATCCCGGATATTACAGATACCAGAAGAATACAAAAAACTATGCTACACTTCCTTTAATTATACATGAAACAAAGCCATATATCCATTTGAAGGTACAGCTGGCTGATGGCAGCATTATACCTATCAAAGTTATGTTCGATACCGGTGCCAGTAATTCACTCTGGCTGGATTACAATTCAATCCCTGATTTCATGATGCCCGATGGGGCAAGAACCTCATTCCTTGGCAGCGGTTTAAGTGGTGAAGTATTCGGCTACCTGGCAAGGTTTGAAAAGATTTATCTCGATCATTTCGAGCTGGAGGATGTTATTGTAAGCCTACCGGACTCAAATTCTATCGTGCATGCAATAGGACTAGATAACCGAAATGGCAGTATTGGTGCAGAAATTATCAGGCGTTTCAATATTATTCTTGATTACCCCAATGAATTGATTACATTGAGTAGAAATTCCAATTTTAAAGATCCTTTCTCATATAATATGACCGGAATCGAACTTATTGCACCTTATCCGGGCACTCATTACTATACAGTATCTCAGGTTCGGGAAAACTCACCGGGAGAAAGAACAGGAATTCACATCAATGATGAAATAATCTCCATAAATAACCAGGGTGCAAACGATTTATCAATGAATGATATTTATAAATTATTCCAGTCGAAGGAGGGTAAGAAATTAAAAATTGTTGTAAATCGGAATGGGGAACGGATAAGATTTATTTTCGAACTGGAAAAATTCATTTAATCACAACTATATTTGAATTTTAGTATATTTTTCAATTATTTATTATCTTCGGCTAACAGTAAAACCTTTCATTATCTCCTTTTAACCAGTACTTAAAGTCAGAAATTGAGTGTTGTTCTATTTGAACCTTTATAATCAAATGCCATGAGTGAAAAGATTTTAAAAGCTCTGATGCAGTTATTTGCCATCATTGCAAGACCGGATAGCAGCAGAAGTGATCGCCGGACAGTTGTTGAATCTTTTTTAAACAGGCAGCTTAACCAGGAGCTCGTTCAGGAATATCTTGGCGTATTTGAAGAATATTATACCATGCACCAGGAAAAACAAAAGGAGTCATCCAAAAGGATCCTGCGGATATCTTCAAGTTCAGTAAGAGTGCTCAAGATCTGTACTGCAATCAACGAAGAACTCGCTCAACCTCAGAAAATCATTGTCCTGATCCAGCTGCTGGAGTTCGTAAAATCCGACAGTGAGGAGATCACACAGCAGGAAATGGAATTTATTAATACTGTCGCTGAAACATTCAACATCCCGGAGGATGAATATAATGAGATAAAGGATTATGTATTATTTTCTTTTGATCAGGTCCCATCTTCTGCAGATATTCTGCTGATTGATCATAACGAAAAATTCAGTCATGAGAAAACAAAACATATATATATCGAAGGCCTTGAGGGACAAATAAGGGTACTTCATGTTCCCAGTACAAAGATGTACTTCATCCGGTACATCGGTGAAAATGAAATGTACTTAAACAGCCAGCTGATCCAGCAAGACAAAGTATATGTATTTACGAACGGTTCTTCCATCCGAAACCAGCTGATCAAACCTATTTATTACAGTGATGTGGTGAGCAGGTTTCAGCTGGATAAAATCAGAGACAGGATCATTTTTGATGTGATTGATCTGGAATATAAATTCCAGAGTGGAAAGTATGGATTGCATTCCTTAAGTTTTACAGAAGAATCGGGAAGGCTCATTGGCATAATGGGAGCCAGTGGAGCCGGGAAATCCACTTTGCTGAATGTTTTAAATGGATCTTCTCCACCAACCTCCGGTAATATATTAATAAACGGTGTTAATATTTTTTCAGAAAAGGATAAAATAGAAGGTATTATTGGTCATGTATCCCAGGATGACCTTTTAATCGAGGATCTGACAGTTTACCAGAATCTTTATTATAATGCCAAGCTTTGTTTCGATAATTACAATGAAGAACAAATTGTTGAAACTGTCAATCGTACACTGGAAAACCTTGGATTATATGAAATCAGGGGCATACAGGTGGGCAGCCCATTAAATAAGAAGATCAGTGGTGGCCAGCGTAAGAGATTAAATATTGCTCTCGAATTGATCAGGGAACCTGCCGTTCTTTTCCTTGATGAACCAACATCGGGACTATCCTCAAGAGATTCTGAAAATATCCTGGACTTACTGAAAGAGTTGTCACTGAAAGGTAAATTAGTTTTTGTCGTCATTCACCAACCATCGTCAGAGATCTTTAAGATGTTTGACAGAATGATTATTCTTGATACCGGGGGTTGGCTTATTTATAGTGGCACACCTGTTGATTCAATCATATACTTTAAAGAACGGATGCACCATGCAAACTGGAATGAAAGTGAATGTCATTCCTGCGGGAACGTCAATCCTGAGCAGGTTTTTAATATTGTTGAGGCGAATGTATTGGACGAATATGGAAAAGTAACCAAAACCCGTAAGATTTCACCCAGGGAATGGCATAATCATTATCTCAAATTCCAGGATGATAAAAAGGATAAAATCACTGAGATACCGTCTGTTCCGGAAATCAGTTTTAAAATCCCCGGAGGAATAAAACAGTTTCTGATATTCGCAAAACGTGATCTGCTAGCTAAGCTTTCCAATACACAATATCTTGTTATAAATTTTTTTGAGACACCCCTGCTGGCATTCCTGCTGGCGTATATTATAAAGTATTTTAATGTCAATGTTACAAATATTCATGGTTATACCCTTGAGGGAAATTCCAATTTGCCGGTTTACATTTTCATGGCTGTGATCATTGCTATTTTTATGGGACTTACAGTAAGTGCCGAAGAGATCATTAAAGACAGGAAAATCCAGAAACGTGAAGCATTTCTTAACCTTAGCTGGGCCAGTTACCTGATGTCAAAAATTGCCCTGCTGCTTGCGCTCTCTGCCATCCAGGCCCTGACATTTGTCCTGGTAGGAAACTCTATCATGGAAATTAAAGGTCTGTACTGGCAATACTGGCTGGTATTATTCAGTGCATGGGCATCTTCTAACCTTATGGGGTTGGTCATATCTGACAGCTTCAAGACTGTTGTAACAATTTATATTCTGATCCCGTTCCTGGTCATCCCGCAGATTATGCTGAGTGGCATTATTGTCAGTTTTGAGAAACTTAATCCCAAGATCTGTTCCCCCACAAGTATTCCATGGTATGGCGAGATTATAACAGCCCGCTGGGCTTATGAAGCTCTTGCAGTATACGAGTTCAAGAATAATGATTTCCAGAAACAGTTTTACCTGTACGATAAGGCAATGAGTATTGCCGATTTTAAGAAAAATTTCTGGGTGACAAATCTTCAGAATAAAGTAGATTTTATAGAAAGGAATCTGGGTCAGGAAGACCAGCAGGAAGAAATTGAAAAAAGCCTCGAGGTTTTAAATAATGAAATCAGCAAGGAACTCAGAAATAATCCCGTGATAAAATTCGATTACCTTGATCAGCTGAATCCCTCTTCTGTATCGACCACAGTTCTTACATTTACCCGTGACTATCTGAACGCTGTCAGACAATACTATGTCAAGCTTTTTAACAAATACAATAATGAGGAAGATCAACTCAGGAGTAAATTACAGCATAACCAGGAAGGGAAAGACGAATATTTCAGAATTAAGCGGGAATATGATAATGAGGCACTAACTGATTTTGTAACCAATTCAAACACAATGGAGAGGATTATTGAGTACA
>CAZRHW010000333.1:0-4237 GCA_964599785.1 uncultured Bacteroides sp.
CGTCACCATCATTATCAATAGCTCCCTCAACTATGCGGGGTTCATCGAAAATAGAATCCAGCACGGCATAATTCTCATCTGGGAAATACATCTGTGCATAAATATCAATCGGGAGGCCATTTGTAAAGTTTAACCTGAAGGCCAGCCGTTTAATCTCTTCCGGCGGATTTTGAAAGAAATCTTCAAAATTAAATCTCAGGGTATCCAGCATGATCATAAAATCAGCATAACCATAAATCGGAAGGGTCAGTTTGGCTTTTACACCGTACTGACTTTTACCTGTAATGAAATTTTTAACAACATTTCCTGAAGGATTTGTCTCAGCTTCAACACCAAAAGAAATGCTGCCGGGTGAACTTCCCAATACATCAAAAAGATTGGTATTGTCAGGATTCAGTATCAGGTTGTCATAAGCCGTTTGACCGAATTCCCGGAGGGGAGGGTACCTGATAATCCTGGAATAAGCCGCTGATGGAACACTGTCGCCTGTTATGGCAATCTGACTGCCGTCCCTGGAAACAGCATAAAAATCAGCTATGATTACCTGGATGGGAAGGCCGAAGGAATTCTCAAAACTGAATGCTAATTCCGGTTCTTCAAAATGAAATGTGCCGTCAATAATAGAATTAAAAAAACTAATCGGGAAAATATGCGGATCAATGTTGATATACATGCTGCCCAGATACCCAAAAACAGCTGTATAATCGATATCCCTGAAGTTTAATGTATAATTCAGAATTGGTGAACCGGCAGGCACAGTTCCCGAAGAACCTTCGAGTGTCATTGTATAGATTATGGGTGCCATGTTAACATCAGGGGGATCATTTGAAAGCAGAATGGTGTATCCTGTCAGGATAAAGGATTGTACATCACTGTCCAGAGGGATCGTTGCAGACCATATGGCTCCATGCTTTCTTATACCCGGACTGTAAATCTCCAGGGTTCCGTCCATGTTATAAGATGAAGAAAGGTTAATAACGATGATAATTGAATCAGTTTTAATACTATCAATTTCAGCGTAATCAGGCCCGTTGAGTCCTGAAAGGTAAAATTCTATTGTATCTGTTTGAATGAAAGGATCTTTTACCAGACCAAGATTCAGGGGGACAGAAAGGTTATTGTTTATTGATCCGGAATGCTGAACATCAGAGAACTGCAGGAATTCGGAAGCCTGGAAAGAGAAGATTTCCTGTTCGTACACCATACGGATAAAACCATCGTTATCCACGACCATCGCCTCCGGGTGAAGGGAATTTTTCAGCAATTCCTCCAGCTCATAATGAATAAATCCGAGTGGTGCGGCTACACCGGGTTCAATGATAATTTCTGTGTCCAGCTTGTCAGGATCCAATTCCTCTTTAATGCAGGCATGAAAAATGCAGAGGATGAACAGTAATAAAAGAAATCTGGGTATCATAAAGCGAGATAGCATAACTGATTAACGAGAATAAACAGAAAATTATTACCCGGGAAATATAGGAGATTTTATTGTTCAAGATAAGAATTATTTAAAATATCTTCTTAATTTAAAAGTTTTAAAGTCACAGAAATAAAATTGAGTTTTCTCCGAAAAGCTAAAAAATTTAAATACCAGGTTCAAAGATACCAATCCAGATAGCTCGCGGAATCACAAAGAATTCATTTTTAAGAATTTATATTTAGTGGACCTTGGTATCTTGGTGCCTTGGTGGCAAAAATATTACTTTTCGGAGTAAACTCAAGATTTCAACCATTTCGGGAGTGGCGAAATTAATATTTCCGGAGTAGACTTAATTTTGGACCAATCAATAATCCTTAATCATGAGCAATAGAAACTTATTTATCATCATTATCATCCTTTCCTTAATTTCCGGTGTATATATTTCCGGGTGTAAAGATGGCAAAGGCGGGAAAGAGAAAATCACTGTTCAGAAGAAATATAACAAAACAGGCAAGGTCGTATCAGAAATCAGTGTAAAGGATGGGTTAAAACACGGACCAACCAGGAATTATTATGAAGACGGGAAACTCCACTCTGTAGTTAATTATGAGGAAGGAAAACAGCACGGCGAATCAATATGGTATTATGAGAATGGCAAACCATACCAGGTTACACCTTATGTCCTTGGAAAACAGAATGGAATTCAAAAAAAGTACTATGAATCCGGTAAATTAATGGCAGAGATACCTTACAGAGATGGTGAACAGCAACCCGGGATGAAGGAGTATACCGAAACAGGGAATCTGGTCACCAGTTACCCTGAGATTGTTTTCGAAAAGCCCGAAAAAACAGGATCTCCAAACCGGTTTGCAATGAAAATCCATCTTTCAAATAATTCAAAAGAAGTTGCAATGCACCAACGGATTATCAGTAATGCAGGTGATACACTGATGGCGGCCGTACCGATCACCGATGGGATAGGGGAGATAACATTCTTTGTGGAAAAAGGCGGATCAACTGATGCAGATATAACCATTGTAGCAAAGACTAAAACAAGGCTCAGAAATAACTATGTTACGGATAGTACTTATCATGTAAGGATCGTCAATTAAAACCATTGAAATAATTAAGTAAATAGTTATATAACTGTTTCTGTTGTTTCTATAATTTCTATAGTTTCTGTTGTTTCTATTGTTTCTATTGTTTCATGTTGTTTCAGATTGTTTCATGTTGTTCCTGTTGTAACAATGGTAGCTGTTATTACTTACTTTTAATATTTTTTTGAGGCATTTAAGTGCATTTAAGGCATTTGCGACATTTTTATTGTGCTTCAGTTGTTATTATTAACCTTAAAAGCGTCTTTAGAATCAAGGTCATCCTGAAGAAGCGAAGCGATTTCAGGATCTTCTTTGATTATTACTAATTCATCTTTTAGATAGTTTATAAGGCATTTGAGGCACTTGTATTTTGAGGCATTTATATTTTGAGTCATTTTTCAAGTCATTTAAAATTAACTATCTCAATTATGAAGGGTAAATCTTATGTAATCTCAAACACAATCATCGCCTCTCTTGGCGGTTTTTTATTTGGATTTGATACGGCAGTGATTTCAGGTGTAGAGGGCTCTCTTGAAACGATCTTTGAACTCAGTCGTTTCTGGCTGGGATTCACAGTCGCAATTGCCCTGGTAGGAACTGCCATTGGAGCGATCACCATCAGTCGCCCGGGTGACCATTTCGGAAGAAAGAGGGTCCTGATCGCTTTGGCTGTTTTTTATACTGTATCAGCCCTGGGAAGTGCACTGGCACAGAACTGGTATGCCCTGCTGATTTTCAGGTTTCTCGGTGGACTTGCAGTAGGCGGATCCTCTGTAATGTCTCCGATGTACATTGCGGAAATTTCACCTGCTCATCTTCGTGGCCGGCTTGTAGCAGTCTTCCAGTTTAATGTTGTCACAGGCATCCTGATTGCATTCCTGTCCAATTATCTGATTGATACCTACATAGAAGGATTATCCTGGCGGTGGATGCTTGGAATTATGGCCATTCCCTCTTTCATCTTTTTCATTCTTCTGTTTTTTATACCAAACAGTCCCAGGTGGCTGGTCAGGAAAAACAGGATCCCTGAGGCGGAGAAGATACTTGAAAAATGTGGTGCACCTGATGTTAAAGCTGAGATCAATGATATTTTGGAATCTGTAAAGATTGAACTGCGTGGAGTGAAAGAGAAATTTTTCAGCAGGAAGTACAGGATACCTATATTTGCCGCGGTGATGGTTGCGATGTTCAACCAGTTGACCGGTATCAATGCAGTCATGTACTATGCACCAAGGATATTTGAAATGGCTGAAGTATCGAGAAATGTTGCACTTCTTCAATCTGTGGCAGTAGGTTTCACAAACATGGTTTTTACGATTGTCGCCATGGCAATGATCGACAGGTATGGCAGGAAGACGCTCCTGCTGCTTGGATCAGTGGGCATGTGCTTTTTCCTCGGAATGGTGGCAAGATCATATTATATTGAGAATTTCGGCGGTTTCGCAGTTCTCGTTTACCTCCTGGGATATATTGCTTTCTTCGCTTTTTCCCAGGGTGCCGTGATCTGGGTATTTATTTCGGAGATCTTTCCGAATAAAGTAAGGGCACGAGGTCAGTCCCTGGGCAGTTTTACGCACTGGGCAATGGCTGCCATCGTATCACTGAATTTCCCAATCCTGGCAAAAGTAGTAGGTGGGGGAAATTCATTTATGTTTTTCAGCGTGATGATGGTACTGCAGTTTTTCTTTGTGTGGAGATTTCTGCCGGAGACCAAGGGGAA
>CAZRHW010000334.1:0-3757 GCA_964599785.1 uncultured Bacteroides sp.
TATTTCCCCCGGATAATTCTTTTATTTTAGTGATCTTTATAATCTTACCATCAGCTATTTCGATCGAGACAGGAGACTGGCCGATATTTAAGAGCCCTTCCACTTTATAATCAATTTCCATTGTATTTACACATCCTGATAAAATTAATAAGACAAATGATAAACAGTTAGAAATTATTCGTTTCATTGTTAGTTTAATTTAATAATGTGTATTATGTTCGAGAATCCTGCGCGCCGAAGCACTTCGGCAGGCAGGTGCAAGAAGCCTTTAATATTTTTTAAATCGATCCTGATCCATTATTATCGTTTTGATCCACCTCTCAAAAATTATGATCGGAAGAGAATTGTTGAAATATTTCAGAAAATTAAGAAAATTGTAACTTAATGCGAAAATTTTAATTATGAAACCGGTCCTTAAACGCTTTATCCAGGTAGTCACCCAGCTTATAATCATCATGATCATTCTTTTCGTTTCAGCTGGATCAATAAAATGGATTTGGGCCTGGGTGTATCTTGGGATCGGAATTTTTATTCTTGCAGCCAATGGATTAGTTCTGGATCCCGGGCTAGTAGCCGAGCGGGGGGGAAAAAAAGAAGGTGTAAAAAAGTTCGACAAAATCATAACAACCATTAATATTATACCTGTTATTGCCATCATAGTATTATCCGGACTTGAATACAGGTTTGGATGGTCAGAAAAACTTCCCCTTTGTTATTATATCACCGGTATCGTCCTTATGGTACTCGGAAATGCCCTTTTTACATGGGCTATGATGGCTAATAAGTATTTCTCCACTTCCGTCAGGATCCAGACCAACAGGAATCACCAGGTCGCAGAGGGTGGGCCCTACAAATGGGTGAGACATCCCGGTTATACAGGGTATATCGTGTTTACATTTGCCACTCCCATGATCCTTGGCTCATTGTGGGCCCTGATACCAGCTGGTATAACGATGGTACTTTTTGTTATCCGCACTATCCTTGAAGACAGGACGCTTCAGAATGAATTGGAAGGGTATAAAAAATATGCCGGACGGGTGAGATACAGGCTAATACCAGGAATATTCTGAATATTGATAAAGAAGGCTAAGGCTGAGGCTTAGGCTAAGAAAAAGAGCAGGGTGCAGGGTGCAGGGTACAGGATGAAGGGTACATGTGAAAGACGATAGAAGATATAGAGGAGGTCCGGTTTCCAACCGGACACATTCCAAAGCATCGGGTATGACAGTCAAGTCCACCTGCATGTTCTTATTTTTTACTAATTATGGACAACAACATGAAGATGTGCAATTGCTTTTAAGCCCGATTCATCCGAACGTTCCACCCGCACAACATAATGCCCCGATTCTGCAAATGAATGGACTGTTTCAGCAAATTTTCCTGCCGTGTAATTTCGCCGGTCTACTGTTTCGGATTTAACCGTGACCTCCGGAGAGCCATCTCCGAAGTCCCAGACCTCATTACCAGTATCGGTATTAAATGTCCGGACAAGAAAGGTTACCGGATCACCCGGTTTAATATTTAAGGTTGGATGATAAGCTGGCTGCATGACAGGTATAGTATTCCCCGGATTATTCCTGTCATATACCTGTACAACCATAAAATCATAATCAATATTACCTTTTGAATCAGTTACCTTCAATATCTCACTATACTCACCGGGCTTTTCATATAACTTCTTTTGAACAGCCCCTTCTACATTTGTTCCATCGCAAAATGTCCATTCATAAGAAACAATATCACCGGCAAGACTTTTTGACTTACTGCCATCAAGAGTGGTTTCCTGGCCGGTCCATAACAGTTGGTGAGGACGGGCAACAGCTATTAAATACGGATTATACCGGCGGACATAAGATTCCCAGACATATGCGTATGCATCTTCAGTTCCCCAATTTCCGGTGGTTGATTCTTTATTCGAAATCTCAAAGTGAAGGTGAACCCATCCGCCGCTACCCCCCTGTTTCCCAATCAAGCCAATCCTCTGTCCCATTTTTACCTTTGTGCCGGGTTTTATTTCCGGATAAACACTGTCGAGGTGACTGTACCGGTAATACCATCCACGGTTATCAATAATATAGATGACATCCGTACGTATATCCCCCGGAAAATCATCATATCCTTCAAGCGTATCTTTATTGGCGGCAACAACAAGTCCGTCCGTGGCCGACACAATTTCATCCATCCCTTCCGCTCCGCCAATATCATGTCCTGAATGGTAATATATTTCTTTACCAGCCACATCTTCACCCCAGTCAACATAGCAGGGTTCATTCCCCGATTGAGTCATGCTGGCAAACCATTCCTGCTCTACCGGGTAAACAAACGTTCCGGGTTGAATAAACGGTGAATCTTTTGGCCAGAGCCTGAAACGGGCATCCCCGGAAAGGTCCCACCGATCACTGTTGGAATTCGTGTAATATTCTTTGACAACAGGGCAGTCAATCTGCACTTTTCCTGCTTCTACAGGTAAATTATAATTACCTGAATTCAGGGTAATCTCCTCATCATCAACAGAAACTTTCACATAAACCGAGCGTATCGCATTTCGAAGGCTATCGCGCACCACATCAATACTCAGAAGTTTGAGTTGTACAATTTCTCCATTACTCAATTTTATATCCTGCGATTCATTAATATTCAATTCTGCAACAACTCTTAGCGGTGTTATCTGGGATGTTTCATTACAGGAGACAGTCAGGATAATTAAAAGAATCAGTCTCCATAAAGATTGGATCTTCTTAATTTCAAAAATTGTTTTATTCATTTTAGTTTAACAATTTAACAGTTTAGCCATTTATTTAGTGCTTCAGTCCCGGGTCAATTATGTGTGTGCGTCTTTAGAATCAAGTCATCCCGAAGGAGCGAAGCGACTGAGGGATCTCGTCGGGTCCGTGATAATCATTTTATAGAACATTCCAAATTTTAGGCATTTTAGCTCATTTTAAATTTTAGTCATTTCTTTTATATTTTTAGGCATTTGAGACATTTGAGACATTTTTACTCAGCAATATTTACAAATAAACTCTTCACAATTCAATACCTCAATTTCACTGAAGAAATAATCTTCTTTATTTTCCGTAATTAAAACCTGGCATGATTTATTGATCGCCGAATAATATTCTAATCCATCTTCAAAATCACGAATTCTTGGATCCTTAACAGCTTTCCTGGTAACAGATTCATCCATGGTTGTCAGGAAAATATGTTCCAGCAGAAGGTTTATCTTTCTTTTTGCCTCTTCTTCTCCACTTTTTTTTGATGAAAAATAAAAGGCAATCGCCAGGCATAATGGTGAAGTAAACAATTGAAAATAACTTTTACTGCTCAGACTTAATATCCGGGTCGAAAAGGTAAAAAGCGGGTATTCTTTATTCAGGACTGAAACAATAATATTGGCATCAAGGAAAATCTTCATTTTTTAGAATTCAAATATTCTTTCCTGGTTTCTTTTTTCGAACGTTTCACATACTGCGGTTCTCCTTCTGCCACACGGTATACCCAATCTGCAATAGGCAACTCGGCAAGGGATTTGTAATTTCCTGAAGTAATATTGCGATATAAAAACTCTGTTAACCGCGACAAACTAATATTATTGGCTTCAGCAAAAGCCTTTGCCTTTATAATTACCTCCCGGTCAAAGTGCAATGTTAATTTTGTATCCATGATTCATAATCGTATACGTCAAAGATAAAATTTTATTACGTAAAACTCAAACATTTACTGTTAATTCAATTTTGCTTCGGTTTTGCTTCTAACA
>CAZRHW010000334.1:3767-4227 GCA_964599785.1 uncultured Bacteroides sp.
TATTTAATTTGTGTTTGGGTTTTTCTAAAACCAACTACATCGTTATTTTGTTTTATTTAATCCCGAAGGAGCGAGGCGACTGAGGGATCTCCCCGGGTCTGCAAATGTTGTCTTCTATTTCATTTCTGCTCTTTTATCATTTGCTGTCTATTGAAACAAACCGTCATATTAATTGCGATCCAAATCATGGATGATCCTCAGGGATAACGAGTTCCCTCCTCGCTACGCTTCGTCGGGATGACTCATTTCAATCTTAGATTATTCCACTCATACGATAACTCCGAGTCATCGCATGAGTGATCACACTCTTCACCCAAAACCCATACAACCTTGCAACCTGTAACCTGTAACTTGCACCTTCCCTTAGCCTCCGCCTTTCTTTAAATTTAAGTCATTTCTTAAAATTTTGAGGCATTTGAGGCATTTGAGGCATTTGAGGCATTTGAGGCATTTGAGACAT
>CAZRHW010000335.1:0-4219 GCA_964599785.1 uncultured Bacteroides sp.
GAAAAAACTGAAAATTAAGGTACTTAATCCTTTTTAACAAATGAAGTTGAAAATATTATGAATGTTGTTTAAAAAAGTAAAGGATGAACAGAGATACGGGAAGGTGCATTTCTTAACTTTGATTTCCCGGTTCAGGCAGGTAAAGTCATTTCCGGAATTTTTTTAACTTCAGGAAAAAGATCCTTAATGCATGATAATCAAGGGATTTCTATGCAGTTATTTCAGCTTATAGTACCGGCAGAAGTTGGTTTATAATCTCCAAAAATTCAATATATGGCACTTAAAAGCAATCTGCAACCTTCACCAAAAATCAGTGACAGCAGCCTTGACTATGGCAGGATTCCTCCTCAGGCAGTCGAGCTTGAAGAAGCTGTTCTTGGTGCGATCATGCTGGAAAAAGATGCTGTGCTTTCCGTTCTCGATGTTCTAAAACCCGAAAGTTTTTATAAGGAATCTCATCAGAAGATATACAGGTCCATTGTTGACCTGTCGATGCAGGAAAAGGCAATCGATATTCTGACAGTCACTGAAGAGTTAAAAAAGAAGAAAGAGCTTGAGGAGATCGGAGGTCCATTATATATTACCCAGCTTACCAGTAAGGTTGCTTCGGCTGCCCACCTGGAATTTCACGCAAGGATCATCCAGCAAAAATATATTCAGCGGGAACTTATCAGGGTGTCCTCGTCCATACAAAAGATGGCTTTTGACGAAACAATAGATGTTGACGATCTGCTTGATAAGGCGGAAAGTGATTTGTTTGATATTGCGGAAGGAAATATTAAAAAAGAAACTGCCAGGATTAATGTATTGATTAAAGAAGCTTTGCATCAGATCGAAGAGGCTTCCAAGAGAGAAGATCATCTGAGTGGTGTCCCTTCGGGTTATACCAAGCTTGACAGGATCACCTCCGGCTGGCAGAATTCGGATCTTATCATTATTGCAGGGCGGCCTTCGATGGGAAAAACAGCTTTTGTTCTATCCATGGCCCGGAATATTGCCGTGGAACATAACCGTCCTGTCGCATTTTTCTCGCTTGAAATGTCATCCCTGCAGTTGGTCACCAGGCTCATCGTAAGTGAAACAGAATTGCCTTCAAACAGGATCAGAAATGGCAGGCTTGAAGAATATGAATGGAAACAGCTGGAGTATAAAATAAAAAGCCTTGTCGATGCACCGATCTATATTGATGATACACCGGCTATATCAATCTTTGAATTGAGGGCAAAATGCAGGAGATTGAAGGTGCAACACCATGTTCAGATGATTATTATTGACTACCTTCAGCTTATGACCGGATTAGGAGATACAAAAGGTAATCGTGAACAGGAGGTTAGCACAATTTCCAGGGCATTAAAATCCATCGCTAAAGAACTGGATGTGCCTGTCGTTGCACTTTCTCAGTTAAACCGCTCCGTAGAGTTAAGATCTGGCAATAAGCGACCCCAGCTTTCTGACCTGAGAGAATCGGGAGCAATAGAGCAGGATGCCGACCTGGTATTATTTATTCACCGGCCTGAAAAATATGATATTTTTGAAGATGAGAAAGGGAATTCAACACTCGGACTGGCAGAAATTATTGTTGCCAAGCACAGGAATGGTCCGGTGGGTGAGATCACCCTGAGATTCAAGGATGAATTTGCAAAATTTTCTGAACTAGATGCTTTGCAACCTTTGCTCAGTGCACAGCCCGAAGGTTCTGCCCTGACTATAAAATCAAAAATGAACGATGAGCATGACAAGGATCAATCTGATGATGATCTGACAGGTCCTGCTGAACCGGATACACCGCCATACTAGAGTAAGGAGTAATGGTACAATTATTATATCTGTTAACCGGCTTGATTATCGGTGGTGGAATAACCTTCATTATTCTGCGGTTCAGGGCAGATAGTAAACATATAGTTCTTGAAGAAAGATTGAGCGGGCTTCAAAAGGAATATGATGCCATACGAGGTGATCTGTCAGAAAAAGAAAACCAGGTCCTCGATCTGAACAGAGATCTGGCATCTGCCAGAACTGACCTGAAAAATAAAGATGAAAAGCTTCAGTTGCAGAAGCAGGAACTGCAACAAATCCAGGAGATTTTTAAAACAGAGTTCAAGGTTCTTGCCAACGAGATCCTTGATGACAAAACTAAAAAGTTTACTGAAGTTAACAGGTCAAAGCTTGAAGAGATCCTGACTCCCTTTAGAGAAAAGATCAAAGATTTTGAGAAAAAAGTTGAGGAAACTTATGATAAAGAAGCCCAGCAACGGTTCTCTTTAAAAGAGGAAGTGAAAAAGCTGGCTGAACTCAATCAACAGGTCAGTCATGAAGCCCAGAACCTGACAAGGGCTCTGAAAGGCGAATCTAAAACACAGGGGAACTGGGGCGAAATGATCCTGGAAAGTATTCTGGAAAAATCAGGACTTGCCAGGGATAGGGAATACTCGGTACAAGCTTCCTACAAAGGGGAAGATGGGAAAAGGCTCCAGCCGGATGTTATCGTGAATTATCCGGAAAACCGTCATGTTATTATAGATGCAAAAGTATCACTGACAGCATACGAACATTATATTTCTGAAGATAATCCGGATAAACAGGAAAAATACCTGCGTGATCATTTATTGTCGGTACGTAATCATATCAATGAATTGAACACAAAGAATTACCAGGATCTGTACCATTTACAAAGTCTCGATTTTGTCATGATGTTTATGCCTGTTGAGCCTGCATACATGCTTGCTGTGCAAAAAGATCCTGAGATCTGGAACTATGCATACGACAGAAGGATACTTTTAATCAGTCCTACGAATCTCCTGGCGGCATTAAAAATGATCGCCGGCTTATGGAGACAGGAATATCAGAGTAAAAATGTTATGGAGATAGCCAGGCAGAGTGGTGATCTGATCGATAAATTCTACTCTTTGCTGGAGGATCTTGCTCATCTGGGAAAGGATCTGAATGCAGCACAGAAAAGTTATCATGATGCCATGAATAAACTCTCAGACGGTAAAGGAAATCTGATCAGAAGGGTTGAGAAAATTAAGGAATTAGGAGCGAAAACAAAGAAAAAACTACCGGATCAGTTTTCTGCCAATCCGGAAATTGAATAAGTCGGTATTCTCTTGATTTATTTTCAATGCAGATCTTGATTATTAAGGAGGGCTTATCCGTTTAACTATTCGAATTAATCCGGATCATTTGTTCTGAATCAGTTTTCCTTTTCCATGATCCATTCATCCGGATTCAACATCCAATCTTCAAGCCGAAGTTCTTCTTCCTTTTCAGGAAGCAGGCAGGATGATCCGAAAGGCTGTAACATCCAATCCTCGAGTTGAAGGTCATTTTCAATATTTTCTTTTTCCATGGTATCATCCTTCGGGTTGCTATTTTTCCGGATCCAAGTCGGAGAACCGAACATCCATGGTTCAAGTCTGAGTTCACTTTCGTAATAAAGATCCGGACTGGATGAAGCAGCCTCGGTGCTGAGTATAATTCCGTAATGCATATCAGAGATCAGTTCCGCAAGAAGGGGGCTAAGATCATTGAAGAGAAGTGTTTTCTGGGCAGAAACCGAAAGATTTGATCTAACCAGCATAAACACGATGATGAATAATATTGTGATAATCCTGTTCTGTGTTTTCATCTTTTCTCCTCCACCATTTTTTATTTGTAGTCTGCAACCGAAAAGGTGCATCTATTGTGCCAAATGATGCAGGAGGAACATTTTCAGGTATTTACAAGAAAGGAGAGGAGAAATATTTACCGTAAGTATGACCGCTTTCGAGACAGGAGTGTACGAAATCGTACACTGTTATTTTTTATTTTTTTTTACTGCCTTCCACAATCAGCACTATTTCTCCTTTGACAGGTTTACTCTCGATTTGAATGGCCAGAGACCCAAGTGTTCCACGGATAATTTCTTCATGAATTTTTGTAAGCTCTCTGGCGATAACCGCTTTCCGGTTTTCTCCAAGGGTTTTTAAAAGGTCGGTCAATGTTTTCAGCAGGCGGTGAGGAGATTCATAAAATATCATGGTCCTGTTCTCATGGTCCAGTTCTTCAATCCGTTTATTCCTGCCCTTTTTAACAGGGAGGAATCCTTCAAAAATGAACCTGTCACAGGGGATTCCCGAAATCACAAGGGCAGGGACCAGTGCGGTCGGACCAGGCAAAACTTCAATATCAATATTCCATTTCAGACATTCCCTGACCAGCAGATATCCGGGATCTGAAA
>CAZRHW010000336.1:0-4214 GCA_964599785.1 uncultured Bacteroides sp.
TCACTTTAAATGACTGGATCCCTAAGAATATCCCCAACCATTAATGTCAAAAAAATCAGAATATCGGTTGTTTGGATATAAAATAATTAATGCTGACCTGGTGAATTGCCCTTAATCCTCTCATAATCGCTATTTTATCATTTTTATGAGGTTAGGTGGAAAGTCAAGCGGATATTTTAATAGTAATGAACTGATCATTCTTCCTCACCTTTCGCACTATCCTACGCTTTACCAAATATTCAGTGAAGCTGAAATATTAAGAGCAATAGCGAATTGAAATATGAAAGCCGAACATATCCCGCCTGTTACGTTTATTCCGTCTGTCCCGATGGTTACCGGGGATGATAATCGGGAAGGAATATCAGGAATGAATGTCGGGACTGAGAACCGAAAACTGTACAGTTTTTTTCCTATTTTTACTTTTTAATTTTACTGTATCCCAACATGAAAATCTCATATAACTGGCTAAAGGAATACATCAAGATTAATCTCGATCCTGAAGACCTGGCAACCATCCTTACAAATATCGGCCTGGAGGTGGAAGGAACAGAAATCTTTCAATCAATCAGGGGAGGACTTAAGGGATGTGTCGTTGGTGAGGTAATCTCCTGTGAAAAACACTCCAATGCTGATAAACTGAGTGTGGCGATAGTTGATGTAGGGGGACAAGATCTTCTGAATATTGTATGTGGAGCACCAAATATTGAAAAAGGACAAAAGGTTGTTGTGGCGAAACCGGGAACAACTCTTTATAAAGGAGAGGAAAGCATAACAGTACAGAAAACAAAGATACGGGGGATTCTTTCTGAAGGAATGATATGTGCGGAAGATGAGCTGGGACTGGGGGATTCACATGAAGGAATCCTGGTGCTTGATACCGGTACGCGTAAAGGTTTGTCCGCTTCCACTTTCTTCAATGTACAATCTGATACCATCTTTGAAATCGGGTTGACTCCAAACCGCATCGACAGTGCATCACACTTTGGTGTTGCCAGAGATCTTGCAGCATTTCTTGGGCTAAAACATGAAGTGCACCTTAGAAGGCCAGATATCGGAGGATTCTCTCAGGATAATGATGATTATATAATCAACATTCATATTGAAAATACTGAGGCTTGTAAAAGATATTCAGGTATTACAATATCCGGTGTACATGTCGGAGAATCACCTCAATGGCTTAAAACCAAACTTCTTTCAATAGGATTGGGGCCAATCAATAATGTGGTGGATATCACCAATTTTGTCCTGCATGAACTTGGTCAACCGCTACACGCTTTTGACGCAGATAAAATTACCGGCAGGAGAGTAATTGTCCGCACTTTGAAAGAAGGTACTCAGTTCATCTCCCTTGATGGTGAATCCCGTACCTTATCACAGGAAGACCTGGTAATCTGTAATGCTGAATCAGGAATGTGTATCGCCGGTATTTTCGGTGGAATAGATTCCGGCGTAACCCATGAAACAAAAAATGTATTTTTAGAAAGTGCCTGGTTCAACCCGATATTTATCAGAAGATCAGCTAAACGGCATGGCCTGAACACGGATGCTTCATTCCGTTTCGAGCGTGGTGCCGACCCTGAAATTACAGTCCTAGCCCTTAAACGGGCAGCTTATTTAATAAGGGAAATTGCCGGAGGCAAAATCTCGTCCCCCATTATTGACTGTTATCCCGAACCATTTAAACCAGCCACTGTAAAAATCCAATATCAAAATTTTGATAGGCTGATTGGAAAAAAGATTGACCGGAGAATCATAAAAAAGATACTGATTGCATTGGAAATCAGGATTAAAAAAGAAGATAACAAAGGATTAACCCTGTCCGTTCCTCTATTCCGTGTCGATGTCAGGCGGGAAGCTGATATAATTGAAGAGGTTCTTCGTTTATATGGATATAATAATGTGGAAATTGACGGAAATGTTAACTCTGTTCTTTCTTATATGCCGAAACCTGATAAGGAAAAACTGACAAACATTGTATCAGATTATCTTGTTGCGAACGGTTTTAATGAAATTATGAGCAATTCCCTGTCTAAGGAAGCCTATTATAAGAACGATCCCAAATCGGTCACGCTGAATAATCCCCTGAGCAATGACCTGAACCGTTTGAGAACCACTCTTTTTTATGGAGGGATGGAATCAATCGTACACAATATTAACAGGCAAAGGCCTAACATTAAATTCTTTGAAATAGGTAACTGCTATTATTATACCAGGAAAAACAGGGATAAAAATATTCTCGATAACTATGATGAAGAAGAGCATCTTGCATTATTTATTACCGGTAACCGGTCAGAAATAAATTGGATCGAACAGAATAAACCATCTTCCTTCTTTCAGCTAAAATCTTATATTGAAAACATATTCTATAAATGCGGCATTCAGCCGGAACAAATCGAAATAGCTGAATCAACGTCGGATTTCCTTATTCAAGGCATTTACCTGAAAAAAAATGGCAAACTGCTGGCTGAATATGGTCTTGTTCATAAAAAATGGCTCGATTATTTCGATCTTAAATCAACAGTTTTTTATGGAGATATTAACTGGACCTTCCTGTTAAGTCTGATCAGTCAACGGGCAGTAACTTTTGAGGATCTCCCGCGATTTCCCGAAGTTCATAGAGACCTTTCCATGATACTTGGAAAAAATATTAAATTTGATGATATAAGAAAGCTTGCTTTTAAAACAGAAAAAAATAATCTTATTAAAGTTATCCTGTTTGATGTTTATGAAGGAGAAAAAATCGAAAAAGGTAAAAAATCCTATGCAGTTAGTTTTGTACTTCAGGATAAAAACAGTACACTTACTGACAATCAGATAGATAAAATTATTCATAATCTTGCCAGGGCTTTCGAAAAACATTTTAATGCTCAAATCAGAAAATCATGACTTCAGACCGTATCCAGATCCTGCAGGGTGACATCACAACCTTAAAAGTCGATGCAATCGTGAATGCAGCCAATACCTCTCTCCTTGGAGGGGGAGGTGTTGACGGAGCCATTCACAGGGCCGCGGGCCCGGGCTTACTGGAAGAATGCAAAACACTCGGAGGTTGTCATACGGGTGAAGCAAAAATCACAAGCGGCTATAATCTTCCGGCAAAATTTGTGATACATACTGTCGGGCCTGTATGGAAAGGAGGAAACGAAAACGAGGATGCATTATTGGCAGCCTGTTATCGCAATAGCCTGAGGATTGCAGAGAATATTAAACTCAATACAATTGCCTTCCCAAATATCAGCACCGGAGTATATGGATTCCCCAAAGAAAGGGCAGCTTCAATCGCGATCGGGGAAGTTAAAGCTTTCCTGGAAATCCCTAAAGAAATTATATCGGTAATTTTTATCATTTTCGATGAAGAAAATCTCTCGATTTACAGGAAACTTCTTTAAGAATGAGGAAATTTATCCAATATCCGGCATTCCATTCATCAAAAACACAAACCGGTATCCTAATAAAACAAGGTGCTGAGCTTCAGGTATGTCCCGGATGTCTCCAGGCAGCGGGATGTTTAAAAAATGATATAATAAATGGAACAAGTGTTGCAAATAAAGAAAAAATCTTTAATTTTACTTCCAGACTAATCCTTACACTTAATTACTAAGTGATCAAACCAGACCACTAAACCTAGGACAACCTGGCTGACTTTTTCAGCCAGGTTTTTTTATTTTTTAAGAATAAATGACCTATTTTGCCATTGGAATAATTATGTAATTGAATTATATTTCTTTTGTAAAGCCGTGCCGTGGGGCGGTTCTGCAAAAATATAAATTTCACTATCTTTGAATTTATCCCACAACCTGTTATTGAATATTCTTTTTTCTTTATAGACTTGTTTATTAAAGCATTTTGGATAATTTTTGCAGTTGAATTGTCAGGTGATAATGGAAAATCAACCATCATATCAGAATTTGTTAAAGGCCAGAGACCTTCTTGAAAAAAAGGTAATAAAACTTGAACGGGAATTGAAAGCCCAATCAATCCTCTTTTCAAAGCCTGACAGTAATAATCTTTACTACCAGTTATTCAATAAAACCAACAATATCATTCTCATCCACAAATCAGCACAGGATAATTCACCGGGGTCGATCATCATGACAAATACAATTGCAAAGAAGACCCTGGGTTATTCAGATGAGGAATTCAGAAAAATGACCCTTGCTGATCTGACCGACAAAAAGAAACCAAAACAAACATCATCAGAAACACAAATAAAG
>CAZRHW010000337.1:0-4199 GCA_964599785.1 uncultured Bacteroides sp.
AATTTGTAAATTGTATGATCATGGAGCATGGAGTATGGAGTATTGAGTATGGAGTATGGAGTATGGATAAAAAGGACTATGTCTTCTTTAGAATCGAGGTCATCCTGAACTTGTTTCAAGACCTTCTAAGACGTTATACAAGTATTTCCTGAGAAGGTCCTGAAACAAGTTCAGGATAACATTACTAAAACACGACACCTGTTGTACAACGGCCCTTTTCCCTTCCTAAAACTGCTGTCCTATAGTAAAATGGAACTGGCTCTTGTTTGCATCCGGGCGGCCGGGTATCTCATCAAAGCCATAACCCCAGTCTATCCCCAGTAAACCGAACATCGGCAGGAATGCCCTGATGCCAAAACCGGCAGATCGTTTAACAAGGAACGGATTAAAATCGTCGATGCTGTACCATGCATTCCCGCCTTCAAGAAAAACGAGAGCAAAAACTGTTGCCGACGGATTCAAGGTGATGGGATACCTGAGTTCCATAGTCAGCTTGGTATACACATTTCCCGATTTAAGCCCATTAATCCTGGGTGTCAAAGAACTATTTTCATACCCTCTGAGGGCAATTGTTTCATAACCGTACAGGTTGTATCCCGACATGCCATCGCCTCCAAGATCAAAGCCCTCAAAAGGAGACGGGCCAATATCATCATTAAAATGTCCGAGATAACCAAATTGCGCTTTTGTACTTAATACCAAATTTCCTGCCAGAGATGTATACCATTCGGCCAAAAATTTCCATTTATGGTATTCTATCAACGCATATTTCTCACTTAAAGGAAGTTGCAGGTAATCTTTATCACTGAATAAAGAATATGGAGGTGTAATCTGCAGACTGATAGAAAAGGTTGAACCCCTGCGCGGATAGATCAACTGGTCAATAGATTTCCTGGCTAATACTGTAGTGAAGCTGATGTTTTTTGAAATGCCGTCGGTGAACACGAAATATCCCGTCCAGTTATCCAGGCTGTATTGCTGGAAACTTAACTCATTATATAAAGTGAAATAATCATCCGGCCATCTAAGCCTTCTTCCAAGACCAACGGCTGCACCGGAGATCTTAAAGAATGCATCACCACTATCACCAAAGTAATAACTGTTGTTTTGTATGGTATGGTAAAGAGACAGCGATAATGAGTTTGGTTTTTTACCACCGAACCAGGGTTCTATGAAGGAGAAGTTATACGCCTGGTAATACTTGCCATTCGATTGCGCCCTTATACTCAATGTTTGTCCGTCTCCTGTCGGAATTGGCCTCCATTCCTTCAGATTGAAAATGTTTTTAGCCGAAAAGTTGGAAAACCTCAGGCCAATGGTGCCAACGAGCATATTTGCCCCCCAACCGCCGGATATTTCAAGCTGGTCGTTGGCCCGTTCCACAAGTTTATACTCAATATCTACTGTCCCGTCAGATATATTGGGGATCGGGTTAGGTTCGATCTTTTCAGGGTCGAAATGCCCCAGCTGGGCAAGCTCCCTGACGGTACGGATGATCTCCGACTTACTGAACAGCTCACCCGGAATGGTCCGTATTTCCCGCCGGATAACATGTTCATTGGTCTTGGTGTTACCTGAAATGATGATCCTGTTAATGGTCGCCTGCTCTCCCTCATAGATCCTCATCTCGAAATCAATGGAATCATTTTCAACATTAATTTCTACAGCATCGACAGAGAAAAAGAGGTAACCATTATCCAGGTATAATGAGCCCACTGCGTCCTCATCTATCTGAAGCCTTTCATCCATCTGGGTCTGATTGAAGATGTCGCCCTTCTTAATACCGAGAACCCGGTTGAGTACTTCAGAGGTATATACGGTATTCCCAACCCAGACAATATCCCTGACGAAATATTTATCACCTTCTTCCAAAAATAATGTCAGCTTGATGCGGTCATCAGAGAGAATGGTAATTGAATCCTTAATCAGTTTCGCATCCCTGTAACCATTCTCATTATAAAATTGTATCAGTTTCTTTTTATCTTCCTTATATTCTTCCCTGACAAGCTTGGAAGGTTTGAAAAAGTTCAGATTGCGTCCTTTGGTCTTTTTCATGACCCGGTGCAGTCTTTTATCAGTATAAACATTATTCCCGATGTATTCAATTTCCTCGATCTTTACCCTTTTGTTCTTCTTAATGTTAATCTGAACATATGCACCGTTGCCGGCACTGGTATCTTTTTTCTGGATAATCTCCACCTCCGTATTATAGAATCCTTTCTCAGTGAAATGATCCTTGATGATCCGTTCTGTATTATTCAGGACATCTTTGGTAACCTGACTGCCATTCCGGAGGCTAAGTTTTTCAGTCAGATCAGTTGTTTCGGCCTTCTTCAGGCCGTTGATCTCGAGCCTTGTAAGCCTTGGCTGTTCACGGAGGTAAATTTCAAGGTAGATTTTCCCTGCCTCTATTTTTGTAGCTGTGATTTTAACATCCGCAAACAAGCCCTGTGACCAGAATTTATCCATGACTTTGGTGATATCATCTCCCGGAACTGTGATCTTGTCCCCTACAGTTAAACCCGACAGGCTGACAAGCACCATCGGTTGAAGAAATTCCACACCTGCAATGGTAACTTCGGCTATTTCATATTCCCGCGGATTTGAATAGTCAAAAACCGGCAGTGTATCATAATTAAATTCCTGCGCCAGCAAGGGATTACCTGCTGAAAAGGTAATTATTATGATGAAGAAGCTATATAATAACTTTTTAGTCAATTTTAATTTTATTGTACTACCTGTTCGCTGATCATTCCAAATCGTCTCTCTCTCTGCTGATAATTACAGATCGCTTTGTACAGATCTTCCTTGGTAAAATCAGGCCATAATGTTTCAGTAAAATATAATTCAGCATATGCAATCTGCCAGAGCAGGAAATTACTGATCCTGTATTCCCCGCTTGTTCTGATAAGCAGCTCAGGATCAGGGATATCTTTAGTTTGAAGATATTCAGTAAAAAATTCGTATGTTATTTTTTCCGGATCCATATCCCCTTCTTTAACATGTCCTGCGATTTTTTTGACCGCATCAAGTATTTCCCACCTGGCGCTATAGCTGAGTGCCAGGATAAGCTTAAGCCCGGTGTTCTGTGACGTAACTTCGATAGATTTTTTCAGGTTCCTGACAAGCTGTTTGGGAAGGTTTTCAACTTCACCGATGATCATCAGCCTGATATTATTTTTAATAAGTGTCCGGGTTTCTTCATGCAGGCTTTTAACAAGAAGAGACATCAAAGCATCTATTTCCGTCCTGGGACGGCTCCAGTTTTCCGTCGAAAAGGCATACAGGGTAAGGTATCCGATACCCAGCTCCGCAGCCGCTTCAAGAGTTTGCCGTACGGCATTGACACCATTCCGGTGTCCGAATATCCGGTCATTCCCTCTTCGTTTTGCCCACCGTCCGTTCCCATCCATAATTATAGCTATATGCTCCGGAAGCTTATCACGTATAATTTTATCTTTCAGTGATTCACTCATTGTTATCAATTACTATTCATACGCCGGACATTCGGTCAGGTATCCTGTAAATTTATATGTCACAAATATACCAACTATTGAATACCAATCATTATTGTGATAGAAAGTAGCATATGCCTGACCGTGATTCACGATCCCGTCAAGATTGTCATTAAATGTTTTCCTGAAGGTCCATTCAATACCCGTACTAACCCTCCTGCTAACATTTAATTTAAAGCCTGCCCCGTAGGTCAGGACAACTGCTGTCGATCCCCTGGCATCGGGGGAAAAGATCAGGTTATAACCGATCCCGCCTGTCATATAGGGGCTATAATTATCCTTCCTTTTGGTGGGTCTGTATGGTAAAAAATTAAATTCAGTATTCAGTGCCAGATCCATAAAAGATGTTGAAAAGCTCAATCCCCTGTCCTGCTGGAAATCATTTTTAAAATCCAGGTCATCGCCTCTGATGTTACTGTACACGGCATGAAAACGGAGCGAGTTACGCGGATTAAAGTTGTACCTGTACATACCTCCTATCGCAGGGGAAGGTTTATAGAAGTGCCGCACCATATTGATGTCGCCCATATAATACGATATCCCGGAGAAAATTCCGACATCGGCATTTCTCTGAGACCAGGTGATACCAGAAGAAAGAGAAAGGATGAAGATAAGAAGGATACTCCTCAGGGAACTATAAGAACGATCCTGCCCGTTTGCCGATAACCGGGAAACCTCTTCTTG
>CAZRHW010000338.1:0-4199 GCA_964599785.1 uncultured Bacteroides sp.
CACAGATGTTCTCATACGAGATGGAATTATCAAAGTTCTTGCCTTTATTGTACTATCGCCGCTGATTGGCATAATCCTGGGATTTCTGATAATGGTACTGACGATGATCATTTTCAGAAAGACACCTCCGCGCCGTGTCGACTCATTATTTCGTGTGCTACAATTAGTTTCTTCGTCAATTTTCAGCATCGGGCATGGGTCCAACGATGCACAGAAAACGATGGGGATCATTGCCGTTCTGTTATTCAGCACCGGAGTACTGGGCCCCGAATTTCATATACCCACCTGGGTTATATTGTCCTGTTATTTAACAATTACATTAGGGACCCTCACAGGCGGTTGGAAAGTGATTAAGACCCTTGGACTCGGATTGACCCATCTCAAGCCAGTACAGGGATTTTGTGCTGAACTGGCAGGTGCACTTACGATAATAGGAAGCACACTTGGCGGTATACCTGTCAGTACAACCCATACCATCACCGGTTCAATCATGGGAGTTGGAATAACCAAAGGATTCTCATCGATTCGCTGGAATCTGGCCACAAACATCATCTGGGCATGGATCCTTACTATCCCGGGAACAATAATCCTCAGTGGAGGTTTTTATTATATCATGTCCCTTTTCCTTGATTAATATATTGCAAACCGGAAAGAAAATATTATACGGAAATAAGAAAACCAGACTGATAGTTGAATTCATTATCCTCTACCTGGTATTTCCATTCTTAGTCATGCTTGATCTTTTACCCGTTCCTCTGCTATTGATTTTACTCTTGATGGGTATTTCTGTCCACTTGTATTTATACCATGATCCGTCATTTGACAGGAAAAAATTTATCAACTGGGATTCAGGCAGGAGGGAAATACGTAACATCCTTTTGTTATTCATTCCTTCTGCTGCCATCATGGTTATACTGATATGGCAGATAGATGCGACAAAGTTGTTTTCCCTGGCCCGTACAAATCCCCTGTTTTTATTGCTGATCAGTATTTTTTATCCTGTTTTTTCGGTTGTTCCACAGGGACTGGCTTACAGGTCTCTTTTTTTTCACCGCTACGCAAATCTTTTTCCCGGCAGGATGCTGCAAATAATTATCGGTGCCATAATCTTTTCATTCGGTCATATACTATATAAGAATGCGCTCGTGCTGGTTCTTACATTTATTGGCGGGCTGATTTTTGCACATCGCTATGTAAAGACAGGATCATTATTCATCACCATACTTGAACAGTCCTTGTATGGAGTATGGCTTTTTACCTGCGGACTGGGTTATTTTTTCGTGAGTTCTTTTGTAGAATGATTCTAGCTTCTTCTTTTCGATGCCCTTCCGCCACTACCTAACATGATCCCCGCACCTATGACAAAACCGAAATCGTACCTGAATTCATGTAGAGAATAATCTTATTTTTGCATTCATTAATAATATTTATGACATGCCTGATTTACGAAGGGAATTTACACGTTCTGAAGAACTGGCCAATGCTATTTCCCATTTAGCAGGTACATTGCTTGCACTTGCCGGACTTGTGCTAATGGTCATATTTTCTGTCATTAAAGGCAATGCATGGCATGTTGCAAGTACTACTGTTTTCGGATCCTCAATGATCATTCTCTACCTGTCCTCAACATTTACACACTGGCTGAAAGCGGGAAAAGCTAAAGATTTCTTTTTTAATCTTGATCAGATCGCCATTTACCTGCTGATTGCAGGCACCTATACGCCGGTATCACTGATTGCAATTAAAGGTGCACTAGGCTGGATCATTTTTAGCCTGGAGTGGGGAATGGCTCTCTCCGGAATCATTTTCAGAATTACCCGGCCCAACAAATATGAAACAGGTGTCCATTTCTTTAATGTAATTTTATATGCCTTAATGGGGTGGCTGTTTTTGTTTTTTATTATTCCTGTCTCAAAGATGATCCCGGCAATGGGACTTGTCTGGATATTTACAGGAGGAGCCTTTTATACACTGGGAATTATCTTTTTCAGGCTTCCCGGGTTACGTTTTCACCACCTTATTTGGCATCTTTTCGTTCTTGCCGGAAGTATATCTCATTTTTTCGCAATTTTCTTCTATATAATCCCGGTGAACAGATAAATGGATTGTCGATGAATCCGTTTTGCTGTTAAATTAAAATAGTGATGTTAAAGTTTTTGTAAAGTAGCCGGACAGCTTTAATAAATCTATGAATCTGCTCCGGAAAGGAATATTTTTACCACCCCGGGGCACGAAGACACCAGGATGCACCGCATATAAATTATTGAAATAGAAATATCATATGTTTGATTCATAGACTGTTATTTCATACAGAAATTGTTGTACATATCCCGCGATCAGGTTTTCCGTCACATAGGATGGTTCGATGGTGACCAACGATTTAACAGGATCTTCCACCTCCTGAATGCCCTCAACAAATGGATATTTGAACCAAACCCTGATCTTACCGGAAATAATCTGCGAAAATCCCAGCACGGCACCCTTTTTCATATATTGCCTGCCTGTTCCTTTTTTTGGTATAGAATCAGAAATGCCACTTGGAGAATCACTGATTTTTAAAATAATGGTCTCAAAGTTCATTTTTGAGTCAAACAACTGAACAGACCAGTCGATCTTTGAAAAATTCTTTTCTACCGCTTCAAGGGTAAGTTTTATCTTTTCCTTTGTTTCCGATTTCCACATTTCCCTTCTACGGTTCATGTTTCTCAGATGCGTTTCATATATGAAGGCATTTTCCTGGATGGTCGTTAATTCAAATTCTTTGATTTGCATGGCTCAACAATTTAATTGCGTGGGTCAGTGATAACTTGTTATTTTCATCTATTCAAATAGATAATCTACGTCCACTATCCGCTTATTTATATAAAAGTAAAAAAGTTTTTGCTTTCTCCATCTAATTCTGAATTAAAAACAATTCATTCAAAGGATGCCAGCATACCCGAAATAATCCATGATATCTGAACAATCGATACGGCAAAACCTGTTTTATAGCTTAAACAACATTCACTCCGATAGCGCCAGGGAAAAATGCTTTGAAGCCGGGTTGTATATGAAACATAGTGGGAGAGGGGTGAAACTCCTGTTTAGACATCCTTTATTAAATTACAGTTCGATTTTTTGTTTACATGATAAAATTATTCCCTGAAATTCTTACTTTCATGATTATTTATTTTTTCAAATCTTAAACATCATTTCATATGAAATCCAACATGATTCTTCTTCTTTTCCTTGCCTGCACGCTCTGTGCAGCCCAGGCACCCGATTCTCTTACAGATATACGGGGACTTTGTATCGAATCTCCCCGTTCTGAACGTCTCAGCCAGTTTATTTCTTTCATGGAGAATGACCTGGCTCCGAATGGCATCAACACCCTTGTACTCAGGGTTGATTTCAACTACCAGTTTGAATCGTATCCAAAGCTCGGGGATGAAGGGGCACTTTCGAAGCAGGATGTGAAACAACTTGTTCAAACTGCCAGGAAAAACAATATCCGCCTCATACCTCATATCAACCTGCTTGGCCACCAATCCTGGGCCGGAAGGGTAAACAGCCTGTTAAGGGAATATCCCCAGTTTGACGAAACACCTTCGGTTAAAATGCCGGAAGATTATCACTGGCCCAATGAAGATGGTTTATATTGCAAAAGCTACTGCCCCCTTCACCCCGATGTGCATAAGGTTGTCTTTGCCCTCGTCGATGAGATCATGGAGGTTTTTGAAGCCGATGCCTTTCATGCAGGGATGGATGAAGTGTTTTATATCGGGGAAAATGACTGTCCGCGATGCAAAGGGAAAAATAAGGCTGAACTTTTTGCCGGTGAAGTGACCCTTATCAGGGACCATCTTGCTGCCAGTAACCTGGAGCTATGGATCTGGGGCGACAGGCTGCTGGATGGCAAAACAACCGGGCTTGGAATGTGGGAAGCAAGTGAAAATGATACTTACGGGGCCATCGACCTGATCCCTAAAGACGTGGTGATCTGTGACTGGCATTATGAAAAGGCCGAACCTACTGCTGCCATTTTTGCTCTGAAAGGATTCCGTGTCATTGCATGCCCTTATAACAAACCGGATGTCACCAGGGCACAGCTCGAACTCATCCAGTCCTTCCGGCAGAACAGCAATAAAATCCTGAAGAGCCGTTTTCTCGGAGTAATGCAGACAGTATGGAGCCCTGCCGACAGGTTCCTTGACCTGTAC
>CAZRHW010000339.1:0-4198 GCA_964599785.1 uncultured Bacteroides sp.
ACCCTTGTCAGAACCAGCAGGATGGCAATCAGGGCATAAGGGATCCATGCTTTAAAAACAGAAATTTTATTTTTTGTTTCAGCACCATTCATCGAAATTGATCCTGTCCAGTTTTTCCCCCAGCTACTGCTTTCAGGGAAATCCCATACTGCTTTCGGCTGAAGAAATCCTGCCTGGGTAGCAGGTATGAGGATGGCGAGACTGATCAAACCACCTAAAAGACTTGGGAATTCCGGTCCAAGCAGGTATGCCACCAAAAGGTAGGGAACCACAAAACAAATACCGGCAAATATGGCATATGGCCAGATGGCCAGGCCTTCTTTAATGGTTTTATTTCTACCGAAAAAACGGGTCATCATGGCAACCATGATGAGAGGTACTAAAATCCCGGGGATCGCATGAAGGAAAGCAGTCCAAAATCCCACCTGGTGAATGAATTGGGCGTACGTCATTCCATGATCGCTGAGTGTCTGTAAGATTTCAGGAGTATTGAGTGACGAGCCAACTCCAATCAAAGTTGGAGTGCCAACAGCTCCGAATGATACGGGAGTGGAGTTGGCAATAAGGGCAACCATCACAGCTGCCAATGCAGGGAATCCGATCGACAGGAGTAAAGGTGCGGCCAGCGCAGCAGGAGTTCCAAATCCGGCAGAACCTTCGATAAATCCACCGAATAACCAGGCAATGATAATTGCCTGTATGCGCCGGTCAGGCGAAATGTTTGTAAACCCCCTGTTAATGGCTGTCAGGACACTGCTTTCACGCAATGTAAAAAGAACCGTCAGAGCTCCAAATACAATCAACAGAATTTTTATTGCAATAATGGAACCATCGATGCTGGCTGCAAAAATCCAGTTAAAGGGCATCTTCCAAAAAATAATTACCAGTATGATGGTTACAACAAATGCCAGCGGCATGGCTCGGGTAGCAGGCCAGCGAAAACCCACCATGAAAACAAATATGGTAGCGATGGGTATAACAGCCAATAAAGCTAATAATCCTTCAGACATGTTATTGAGATTTTGATATGTAATGGATTTTTTTGTTCAGAAAAAAATATTTTGAAGAAGTAATGAAAAATTAAAGACAGGATTTCAACGAATCCAGGAGCCTTTCAACATTCTCACTACGGGAGGTTTCCCCCATAAGACCGATCCGCCAAACTTTTCCAGCCATCGGACCCAGTCCTGCACCGATTTCAATTTTAAATTCATTCCTGAGCCTGGTCCTGACCAGCGTTTCATCAACACCGTCCGGAACTTTAACGGCATTCAACATGGGCAGGCGATGTTCCTTGGCAACAAACATCTTCAATCCCAGACTTTCCAGTCCATCAACCAGCAAGTGATGATTTTTCAGGTGTCTGTCAAATATTTTGTCAAGTCCTTCTTCCAGGATATTGTACAATGCCTGATAAAGTCCGTAGATCATATTAATAGGTGCGGTATGATGATAAGCTCTTTTAGCTCCTTCCCAGTAATTGATGATCAACGTAAGATCAAGGTACCAGTTAGGAACTTTTGTTTGCCGCTTTTTTATTGTTTCCACTGCCCTGTCTGAGATTGAAACCGGTGAAAGTCCCGGAGGACAGGAAAGGCATTTCTGCGTACCGCTGTATATGATATCTATGCCCCATTCATCAACGGCCACATCCATCCCCCCAAGGCTTGTGACGGAATCTACCAGATACAGTGTGTCTGTCCCTGAAAGGATTTTTCCGATTGCTTTAACCGGATTTGCTACTCCTGTTGATGTTTCCGCATGAACAACGGCAACAATCTTATAATTTTTATGGCTTATCTTTTGTCTGACATCATCAGCAATAACCGGCGTTCCCCATTCGTATTCGATCGCGTCAACTTCAGCTCCAAGCCTGCTGGCAACATCTTTCATCCTCATTCCAAAAACGCCATTTATGAGAATCAAAACAGGATCACCTTTCTCAACAAAGTTTACGAAACATGTCTCCATACCAGCTGAACCAGTTCCGGATATTGGGATTGAAAGTTTATTAGATGTTTTAAATACCCTGCGCTGCTGATCCTTAACCTCATCCATGATCCTGATGAAGTATGGATCGAGATGTCCAAGTGAGCTGATCGACAGGGCTTTATAGACTGATTCGTGTACCATTGAAGGACCTGGTCCCATTAACAAAACATTTTCAATATTTTTCAGGAGGTTTGTTGTTTGTACCATAAGAAAATTTTTAATGAATTCAGTTATTAATTAGACTGAATATTAACTGAAAATCAAGCAAATACTTAACTTTAAATATAACGAATTATCAGCATAATTCCTAGTGAAACCGGGGATTTTCCTGATAAGAATTTACCTCATTTTTCAGATATGGATAGTTGTTTTTTGTAATACCTCGACTGATCTGAAATAGGACTATGTAATTGTCTGTATTTCAATACATATTAGCTATATTTTTATGTAAGATGGCAATCAGAAACGAAAACATTTCAATCATTGATTTTTTCGGGAGGGATTTGTTAATAAAAAAATGCAGATTTTAACAAAAAATATATCAAATATGTTCTCAATTCCCTTGATATACATGGAGAATATGTGTACCTTGTATAAATATAATATACCATATCAGATCAATATTATTTAAGATGAAAAAATGCTTATGCTTTCTGATTTGCTTTGCATTTGTGTGTAGCTTGTATGGACAGAAGATTTTTAAAATTCCTGAACAGGTTCCTGAACAAATAGATAAAAGGGCAATCCATGCACAATGGAATATCATTTCGTCAGCTATCAATTTCGCTAAATCACAAGGTTTTACACCGGATGAATACGGTTCTTATACGGGTAATTTATTAGCTGCTGCATGGAATATAGAGAATGGTTTTACCGGTTTCGGGCAGGAAGTGATTTACAATTGGGACACCTGGAGAACAAATGATGATTCTCCAATTTTCATTATTCAGGAAACAGATAAATCGTTGGTTCTTAAAATTCCGGTAAACGGACTGAAAGAATATTTCAGTGAAAAAGGAGATCTTGGAGTAAGTTTCGACGAGATGATAGAATTTATGAGGGGAATGGAGAAACAAATTGCAGCATATTCAGGATGTACTTTTGAATTGGAGGTCGAAGATGAATGGTCACCTTGCACCACCACCTGGTATCCTTTTGCGGTCATTAATATTATAAAGAAAGATTTGAGCAGTGAACTGGAAAGTGTATCCTCAGGCAACTGACAGTTCCAATAAACCTAAACCTCCGAACTACCTTATTAGAGATAACTTAACTGTTCTTTCCGAAAAACAGAACCATCATTAGAAAAATATATTTCATCACAAATTACAATTACTCACTTAATCTGATATTGCAATGAAGAGTCTCATGATTTTAATGACCGGTGGCGTTATTGTTCTCTCAACATTTCACTTCCATCAAAAACAGGATATACAATTTTTTAATAATGACTTCCATGTTGGGGAAATTAGTCGTATCGAACCAAGATTGATCCAATTTAAAGATACAATACCCAATGATACAATTTATGTTTGTTTTAGTGCGAATGAGTTTCCATGTGCTTATTTCAGAGAAATTTTCACAACCGTCTGCCTTGATAAATTATGTTTACCTGTCTGGATTCTTGTTTATTGGTCCCCGGGTGGTGGCTATTTAGGTTATTCAATAAATAACAATGGTATCTTAACCAAACAGGATCATATCCCGTTTAGCGAAGAAGATTACAAACGCCTTCATGACTTACTTGATGATCCGGAATCGATTTTAAATAATTATCGGTTATCAGATCTGGTTCGAGATCATCATGATACAATACAGGTTGATGGAATGAGCGGTGCAACAATATTGGACGTCGAAAATTATGTTGTGAAAGGTGCCGCATTCACTACCTATAAGTTATGGAAGACAGTATATGGTCCAAATTATGATAGTATCAGAAAAATTTCAACTGAATATTTATCAACCTCATTTATAGAAAGCTTGATTTTCAGCCGGATTATTGAAGATAATTATTTTGCGCTGAATGCACTATGCCGGTCAGACTTCAGGATATCAGATAACTGTATTCCAAAACTGGAAGAATTTATGATTTCCGATAACTATGTTTTGAAAGAAAATGCCATCGATGCATTGATGTCTTCCGGATTCAGTGATTCATTAATTCAAAAAACATTTATCGGATACCAGGTACTAGAATGCCGGCCGT
>CAZRHW010000340.1:0-4196 GCA_964599785.1 uncultured Bacteroides sp.
TAACCTGGAAGATTATACAACTGAAGATCTCCTACTGCCGGCCTTTTACAGGCGGAATGTTGAATCGGGTGCCTGCAGCAACATTTCTCCTTCCACCTCTGTATCGATTAATCCGAGGCCTACAGGCAAATTTATCAATGCTGAATACCCTGCATTATGTTATGATGCTGATATTGGCCCTGTTGAAATACAGATTCAGTATAAACTAACCGGTACACCTCCTTATAACCTGGTTTATTGGGATGGTTTTGATGATGATACGTTAGAAAATATCTTATCCGGTGAAGGGAGTTTTCAAAGCTCCTTCACAACTGCTGATACTACTTTTTATGAAATTGAGTTGACAGACCTTACCGATGCAAATGGTTGTATTGCTTATCCGGATAGTCTGACCGGACTGGTAAGTGCAGTATTATACAAGAGGCCCGAAGCGGTAATCCTTAAAGATGAGGATACCGTGCAGGTTTGTGACTACCTTATTCAGCTTGAATCTCAGCAGGATGTCGGTTTTGGATTCTGGACAAAAGCAGCAGGTGATGATAACCTGAGTATCAATGATTCCTCAAGCAGAATAATACAGGCCACGACAATCTTTAATTCTAAAAACAGCCAGTATTACAAACTTTACAGAACCAATATAAACTGGCCTGTAAATGGTGGGGTAAACTGTTTTGCCAGGGACTCCATTGAAATGATTCTCTGGCAGGAACCCGACCCGGCATATGCCGGCAGCCAGCCGGCTGAAGAATATGACACCATCGTCTATTTTGCCGACTATATACATCTGTATGCTGATCAGCCAACAGCGGGCACCGGGGAATGGACGATTGTTTCCGGAACAGCAATGATAGAAAATGATACCCTTCACAATACCTTTGTTGATCTGGGTGACCAAAACCTGGATGAAACCGTTGAGTACGAGTTCAGCTGGAGTATATCCAACGGAGTCTGTCCTGTCACTACCGATAACCTCCGCATAAGCCGCAGGGATCTCCGGATTTATGAGGGATTTTCACCCGATGGGGATGGAATTAATGACTTTTATATTATTGAAGGACTTGATTATACCGATACGTATGACCTTAAAATATTCACCAGGTCGGGAAATCTGGTCAAACGTATCAGGAAAGGATCGGGAGAAGAGGGATTGCCAGGAGACCAGTTATGGGATGGGACATATAACGGGGGAAGACCTGTGGAAAAGGGGATATATTATTATATACTGGAGGTTAAAAAGGGTGACCGGGATATATATCAATACAAGGGACAAATAGTGTTAACAAGGGGAAGCCAATGAGGAAGATCAGTTATATTATTGTTTTATCATTGTTCTGTGCCGGAATACGAGCCCAGAATAATACGGTATTCCTGCCTTTCAACCAGTATATGTTCAGTACTTTATTGTATAATCCTGCCTTTGCAGGAACCAAAGAATCATTCTCAGTTGAGGCCATTTACAGAAAACAGTGGATAGGCATGAAGGGAACACCTGAAATGCAGGCGCTGACTGCTCACACCCCTCTCAGGAATAACAAAATTGCCCTGGGACTCCAGGTTGATAATCTCTCGGCCGGGGCAGGTGCCGAACGAAGCAATAATGCTTTTGTCTATTACAGTCACAGGCTTGATGTTGGCCCCTTAAAGCTCAGGCTTGGATTAAGAACCGGTGCAAGCATCATCAGTAAAAATCTTTATGATGTTGACAGAAAGGTTAAGGAGGATCCTGCTTTTTATGATGAAACTTTTGTCATGCCCAATTTCGGTGTAGGTGCCTATGTTTATGCGAACAGCTTCTATGCAGGGGTATCGGTTCCATTCCTGTTGTGCCTGAGTGATACAAAAAGGAGCTTCACGCATGATTTTAAAAGATATAATTTCACAGGTACCGGTGGGGTGCTTTTTACCCTTAGCAGTGATTTTAAAATTAAACCTTCGGCATTCGTTCAGTATACAATAGATAATCCTTTTTATTACATATTAAGCGGCAGTATTATTTTCATAGATGATTTGTTCTGGGTGACAGGTTCCTATAAATCGACAGGTGAACTTGTAGGGATCCTGGAATTTCAGATTACCAAACAGATCAGGTTTGGTTATTCCTACGATTTTCCTATTGGAGATTTAAAGGGTTTTATGAGTGGTTCCCATGAAATCCTCCTCAGATATGATTTAAGTTATTCAGTAAGGGCTACAAGTCCCGGCTATTTCTGGTAACATGATGAATAAGCTGATATATCATATCATATTGATGATCTTTCTGACGGGCATACCTTGTCATGCACAGGAGGTATACTCGTTTGAACGGGCACGTTTTTCCACACGGGCCTATGATGAGTATGCACCTGTATTTTACAGGGAGGGGTTGATCTTTGCTGCTAATAAAAGAATGGATATGCTCAGGAAAGTTGATGGTACCAGGGGGAAACCCCCGTGGAATATTTTTGTTGTTTCAAAATCGGACAATGGTGAATGGTCAAGGGTAGAATTATTATCGGATAATCTCCGGTCTATTACTTATGAAGGACCTGTTACGGTAAACAAGGATGAAGATATGATCTATTTTAACAGGAATTTTGATGAAGGTGACAGAAAAGCCAGGTCTAAGGTTGGTATTTTTTCTGCCGAGTTTATAAACGGGGAATGGACCAACATTCAGCCATTTGAACATAACAATCCTTCATACAATTTCTTTCATCCAACGCTCAGCTATGATGAAAAAAGGTTGTTCTTTGCTTCAGATATGAGGGGGGGACTGGGGGGGTTTGATCTGTATGTATGCACCTTCTCAGGAGGGACCTGGAGCGAACCTGTCAATTTGGGGCCGAATGTCAATACCAATGGGAATGATATTTACCCGGTGATCCATCCTGATGGCAGACTGTATTTTTCGTCAAACAAACATCCTGGCGTGGGAGGATATGATATTTTTTATACAGAAGAAATAGAAGGTGTATGGGTGCAGCCGGTTAATATGGAAGAACCGTTCAATTCAAGGCGAAATGATGCTTCTTTGATATCCAATAGTGATTACACACATGGATTTGTTACATCAAACCGTGACCGGATATCCAACAATATCTTTGAGTTTACATTGACCGCTCCTGCTTTTGATGGGTGTAAACTACAGGAAGAAAATGACTATTGTTACACATTTTTCGAAACAGGAACCATGGATATTGATACAACAAGTTTTATGTATGAATGGAGGATTGGTCAGCGTGACAGGATACGGGCAAAAGAGGCGAATTATTGCTTCCCCGGTCCGGGTGACTATAAGGTTCAGTTGAATGTGATCGATTTGCTGACCGGAGACATATTATTTAACCAGGCATCCTATGATCTGACCATCGAAGATATTGAACAGGTTTATATTGCCTGTCCGGATACAATTCTGACCGGTCAGGTGATCAATTTTGACGGTCAGCGGACCTACCTGAAAAATTTCAATGTCGACCGCTATTATTGGGATATGGGCGATTACACACGGGTTTCCGGTCCTGCCCTGGACCATCGCTACATCAAACCCGGCATTTATACAGTCAGGCTCGGCATAACAAACGATACGGACAACCCCGGGGAATTGCAAAAATCCTGCTCTTTAAAACGTGTTGTTGTTCTTCCTCCTCCATCTCCGACCACTGCGGATGAATAATTGGGTGCAATTGTCGCAGGGAAGAGGGCGCAGGGCTCAAGGTCACAATGCAATGGTCGCAATTGTCGCAAGGTCACAATTCGCAGGGAAGAGGGCGCAGGGCTCAAGGTCACAATGGCTGCAATGGTCGCAATTGTCGCAAGGTCACAATTCGCAGGGAAGAGGGCGCAGGGCTCAAGGTCACAATGGCTGCAATGGTCGCAATTGTCGCAAGGTCACAATTCGCAGGGAAGAGGGCACAAGGCTTACGGCGCAGGGCTCAAGGCAATAATCAATGGTCGCAATTTGACTTAAATATAAGTAAATTGCGAAAAAAATTATTTGCACAGAATTTGTATGATAATTCTTAGATTAATACGTTAAGTAAAAATTAACAGTTTTTTCGGGTCGAAAGGTGTTTTTATTGTTCAGGTTTTAGGCACCTTTCGATAATCAGGAAAAGCTTCGCAATAAATTCCGGGTAAAAGATCTGGATAACTTAACTGCATTAGAGTATTAAACTTTAATTATTTTTGAATATTTTAGGTTCATTTATGAAGGTGTT
>CAZRHW010000341.1:0-1318 GCA_964599785.1 uncultured Bacteroides sp.
CGGTTGGGGACAGCACCACATCGTTTCTGCTGCCTGTGGTATGGACTCGGAATACACAGGTCCTATTTCCCTGGATGCGGTTGCTGAATTTCCGATATTTGGGATTTGGGATGTACACGGGGATTTTATGGTGAAAGCCGAGTATGAAAAAGGTATCACCATGTATATCAGCGGAGGATTTCCAAATGGTATAAGGTATGAAGGGACAGACGGCTGGATTTGGGTTTCAAGAGGCAATTATGTTGCCACTGCAAGTGATCCGGTTGCAAAGGAAAGAAGTTCACTCGCATTAAATGCGAGTAACCCCGAAATCCTTACTTCAGAAATCGGGGATAATGAGATCCATTTATACAGAAGTGATGAACAGCATGGAAACTGGCTGGATTGTGTCCAGAGCAGGAAGGAACCTATTTCACCGGCTGAAATGGGACACCGTGCCTGCAGTGTATGCCTCCTCAGCCATATTGCCATGAAATTGCCAAGGAAACTCAACTGGGACCCTGGAAAGGAACAGTTCTTAAATGACGATGAAGCCAATTCCATGCTGAGCAGGACTCAGCGTTATCCATATGGAACGGATTATATTAAACTAAGTTGATAAAATTTTTTAAACCACTATCTGATCTATTAACCTAATTAAACCTAATTCTATGAAAAAAAACTTGTTAATTTTATTTTTCGGTGTAATAGGTTGTTTTTTCTCTTTAGAGGCAATTGCGCAGGAAACAACTATTACAGGTGTGGTTACTGACGAAGCCAGCAATGAAACCCTGGCCGGGGCCTATGTTGTTCTTGAAGGCACCACTGTTGGTACCATTACCGACGCAGACGGCAAGTATTCGATCACTGTACCTTCGCCTAATGAAACGCTTGTAATTTCATTTATGGGTTACAATTCCCTGACGGTGAGGACAGAAGGCCGCACAACCATCAACATTAAACTATCTCTTTCTGTTGTAGGTTTAGGTGATGTTGTTGTTGTTGGTTACGGTACGCAAAAAAGGGAGAATATTACAGGTGCCATTTCTTCTGTTTCCGCAGACGACATCATGGAGCTCCCTGTCATTGATGCCGGTTCGGCCCTGCAAGGAAGAGCCACAGGTATCGTAGCCCTGGCTTCCGGAAATCAGCCGGGTGAAGGAGTAACGATCAGGATCCGCGGACGGCGGTCCCTGACGGCTACCAACGAACCACTATATGTTGTCGATGGTATCCCCTATGAAGGGAATATTGTTGATATCAATCCGAGGGATATCAAATCCATGGAAATATTAAAGGATGCTTCTGCAACTGCCATCTACGGATCCAGGGGTGCAAA
>CAZRHW010000341.1:1418-4182 GCA_964599785.1 uncultured Bacteroides sp.
ATCCAGGATTTCACCCGGTATACATTCAGGGTAAACCTCGACCAAAAGGTGTTTGACAGAATCAGGGTCGGGACTTCCACCCAGGTATCCAATTCATTACAGAACTGGGCTTCGAATCCATATGGAACTGCCCTGGCTATCTCTCCTCTGGCTGAACCCTATGATGCTGATGGCAATATGGTATACCGTCCGGGGGCAGACCCGTTGCTGTGGAATGCGCTGGCGGATTTTGTTAAAGGGAATGTAGTTGATGAGCGGATAACGCTCAGGGTATTCAGTAATATTTTTACAGAGGTGGATATTCTGAAAAATCTGACCTACCGGATGAATTTCGGCCCTGATTTCCGCGAATACAGACGCGGAGGATTCGAGGGAACAAATTCAATAGCCCGCCAGGGTGGACTTCCAAGGGTAAGGAAACAACATGAAAGGACTTTTAACTATACTTTCGAAAATATCCTGACCTATAACCTGACCACCGGTAATCATGACCTGAATTTTACGGGTCTGTTCAGCATACAGGAATCTACATTTGAAAGCACTAATATATATGCTGAGAATGTACCTTATGAAACCCAGTTATTTCACAATATCGGAACAGCGGAAACGGTTCTTGAATTTGGAAGTAACCTGTCCGAGTGGGGGATTATGTCATTCATGGGACGTGCGAATTACGGGTTCATGGGGAAATACCTGTTGACTGTTACGGGCCGTTATGATGGTTCATCACGGCTTGCCGAAGGAAACAAATGGGGCTTCTTCCCATCTATGGCATTGATGTGGCGTATCAGCAAAGAAGGATTCATGTCCTCCCAGAATATATTCTCTGATCTGAGGCTCAGGGTAAGTTATGGTGTGACAGGCAACACCGGTATTGATCCATATCAGACAAGAGGATCATTATCCAGAACGATCTATTCATTTGGAGGCGTGGCAGGATTTGGTTATGCGCCCGGAACAATTTCAAATCCCGACCTGCGCTGGGAATCGTCTGCCACAACTAACGCCGGATTGGATTTCGGATTAATGCAAAACCGTATTTCGGGTAGTTTTGAGGTTTATCAGACCAATACTACCGACCTGTTGCTTGAAAGACAGATACCCATCACCTCGGGATTTAATTCAGTTATGGAAAATATTGGGGAGACCAGGAACAGGGGATGGGAGTTGAACCTGACAACAAGAAATCTCACAGCCGGTGATTTCAAGTGGGAAACAACACTCAACCTGTTTGGCAACCATGAAGAGATCGTGGATCTGTACGGTACTAAAACAGATGATATCGGGAATGAGTGGTTTATAGGTGAGCCATTGACAGTATGGTACGACTATAAAAAACTCGGCATATGGCAATTGGATGAAGACGCTGAAGCTGCCGTTTATGCGATGGACCCCGGTGAGATAAAGGTGGAGGATGTGAATAATGACGATCTGCTCAACCAGGATGACAGGCAAATTCTCGGATCGGATATGCCCACCATAACAATTGGATTGGGATCCCGGTTCGAATACAAGGGTGTGGATTTATCATTCCTGCTCCTGGGTGTATACGGACACACAATCTATAATAATTTTGAGGTGGGCAGTACCACATTGCAGGGCCGGTATAACAACCTGAATGTGGATTTCTGGACCGAAACAAATCCAACCAATAAACATCCCAAACCTGATGGCTCCATGGAATATCCATATTATAGTTCTTCAAGGGGTTACTATCCGGGTGATTTCTTAAAGATTAAAAATATTCAGCTGGGATACACCTTCCCGGAATCGATCCTCTCCAAAGTCAGAATAAAAAAATTGAGAGTATATGTGAATGCCGACACACCATATTTCTGGTCAAATCTGCAGGATAATCTTGATCCCGAAGTATATGGCGGGGAGGTGGTAGATGATGTTCCTTCCACCCGGATGTATTCATTCGGTGTAATGCTTGATTTTTAATTTTTAACGGTTCATAAAAAATATAGCAAAATGAAAAAAGTGAAATATTTAATTATAGTTATCATCGTGTTACTAATATCATCAGTTTCCTGTGATGTGCTGGATGAGGAGATCGTATCCGGAGTTACCGTTGATACTCATTATAATACACCGGAAGGATTCCAGGATGCAGTCAATGCAGCATATCAGAAGTTACGTGATTTTTATGGCGATGAGGATGGATGCGAAATAACCGTATTCGGAACGGATGAATATACCAACGGCGGCCATGGAGGCGATCAGGGTATAAATAAGTACGAAGCACAGTTAAATGCAGAATCCAACACTTTCTGGGATCCCTGGCAGAACCTTTATATTGGTATTAATACCTGTAATGCGGTGATCGGGCGTGCTCCTGATGCCGACATTCCGGAAGATGAAAAAGCAGTTATGGTCGGGGAGGTTCGTTTCCTCAGGGCTCACTATTACTATCTTCTTGTGGAGTTTTTCGGTCCTGTCCACCTGACTCTCGAAGAGACAACAGGTGTTGAGACAGAGGCCAACCGGACACCTGAAGATCTGATATACGATGCGATCATTGATGATCTTGAGTTTGCCATTGCTAATTTACCACTTACCCAGACTGAATTTGGAAGAATAACAAAGCCGGCGGCCCAGCATCATCTTGCGCTCGTATATCTGACAAGGGCATATAAATCCTTTGCAGAAGCTGATGATTTCAGCAATGCTGCCAATCTGGCTGTGGAGGTAATTAATAATTCAGGACATGAGCTTCTTGATAACTATCAGGAGATATACAACGTTAAAGATGGCAATGGTC
>CAZRHW010000342.1:0-4175 GCA_964599785.1 uncultured Bacteroides sp.
TGGCGTGTTAGCGGCTGGCGCATTATTCTTCTAAACAATCAATTAATATGTTTTAAGGCATTTGAGTGCATTTAAGGCATTTATTGATTTCTTAATGTAGTTCCACCTCAAACGGGAGCTTTGCCTGAATACCATTAAGACTTTCAAGCTCTTCCAGTTGTTTCAGGTATTTATAATATTCTCCCAGTTCTTTCTTTAATACCCGGGTTCTGGCATTTTCTGATATTTCCCTTAATAATTGTTCTATTGGATCTTCAAGTTTTGGTAGTTCAACGATCCTGTATTTTTCAAGCCCTGCCATTTCTGCAGCAATATCAATGGCTGTATATAAACCGCCATATACATCCACCAGTCCGTTGCTTATAGCGTTAGCCCCGCTCCAGACCCTGCCCTGTCCGATACGATCAACCTCATCCCTGGTCATATTACGTCCTTCCGATACATGTGAAATAAAAGTATCATATACCTTTTCGATACTAAACCTGATCACTTCCTTTTCTTCCCCGGATAAAGGTCTGAATAAAGAACCGAAATCGGCGAACCGGTTTGTTTTGGCAACATCTACATGAATACCCAGTTTTTGATTTATAAACTTCTGGGTATTTGGCAACATTGCAAAAACACCGATTGAACCTGTTATGGTGCCGGGATGAGCTACAATAGTATCGGCAGGTGATACAATATAATATCCTCCTGATGCAGCTACATCTCCAAGTGATGCAACAACAGGTTTTACATCTTTTGCCAGGTTTATCTCTCTCCAGATCACTTCCGATGGTAATGCACCACCACCTCCTGAATTGACCCGAAAGACAATTGCCTTGATTGAACTATCGCGTCTTGCCTGACGGATTGCCTTGGAGATCCTTTCGGAGCTGATTGTTCCTTCACCCATATTTCCACTGATAATGTTACCATATGCATAAATCACGGCAATTTTATCTTTGGCTAAACCTTTATATTCTCTTGATTTGGGAGCTTTTGTGTATCGTTTCAGTGTGATGCTGTTGAGATCTTTCTTTTCTTTAGTGCCGGTTAATAGTTTAAGTTGAGATATCATCTCATCTTTATATAAAAGGCTATCAACCAGTTTGTGTTTCATTGCATGTTCGGCACTGCGGATGCTGAAATCTTCAGCAAGCATATTCAGGGTTTCTGCAGGGATTTTCCTTTCTTTTCCAATTCCATCCAGCATGTGTGCCCAGATTGATCCAACCCAATGAAGTATCTGTTCCCGGTTTTCATCACTCATCTGGTTTAACATAAAAGGTTCTACAGCAGATTTATATGCACCATGGCGGATAATCTGAACATCAATTCCAAGTTTATCAAGGGCATCCTTGAAAAAAAGAACCTGTGCACCCAACCCGGCAAATCCCAATTCTCCGGCAGGGTTTAAATAAATTTTATCTGAAACGGATGCAAGATAATAGGCTTTCTGAGTATAAAAATCACTATAAGACACAATGAATTTTCCCGATTCCCTGAATTCAATAAGTGCATCGCGCATTTCCTCAACAGTGGCTATTCCGGCATTAATGACCGATAATTCCATATATATTCCCGCTATATTCTCGTCGTTTTTTGCTTTATCTATATTACTCAATATATCATTCAACCCCATTTGTTTCAATGCAGAAAAACCTACTGCAGGAAAGAAATTGAATGGATTGTTTTCAGCACGGTCGACAATCGTTTCCGTGAGATCTATATATAAAATAGTATTGGGTTGTACACTTACGGGCTTTTCCTGTGACGAGGCAGAAATAATAATGAGCAGCAGGAAAAAAAACATGACGAAGGATACGACAATTCCCAGAATTGTTGCCAGTGTGTATTTTAAAAATTCTTTCATTGTTTAATGGATTATTACGGAAAATAAAAATGGTTTCACAATTTTCAAAGATAAGGAAAATAGTTTTGAATGAATTGTCAGAAATCCCCTTATGGAAGTTGTAAAAAAAATTAACTTCGGGGATATTTTATTGTTGACAAACAGGAAAATAATTCATAGAATTCATTAAAACAATTTACCGGTGAATCATGTTTATCTTCTGATCGGAAGTAACAAAGGAGACAGGAAAAATTATCTGGAAGAGGCTGGTAAAAAGATCATACAACAAATCGGATTGATTCATAAAAGATCCCCGGTATATGAAACCGAACCATGGGGTTTTGATCATGAATCATTCTTTCTGAACCAGTGTGTTCTTGTCCTGACATCACTGTCACCATACAATGTTCTCAGGTCGTTAAAAAAAATTGAAAAACAATTTGGGAGAAGGGATAATCCGGGAGTATATAAAAGCAGGGAAATGGATATTGATATTTTATTTTATAATGATATTATTCTCAGGGAAAATGATCTGATAATCCCGCATCCATTGGTACATGAACGCATGTTTACACTAGTTCCGTTAGCCGATATTGACCCTGGTTTGATACATCCGGTCTTTAAAAAAACTGTTGGTGAACTTTTATTGCAATGTCCTGATAAGAAAAGGGTTATGTTATTTCCTGTATAATATGTTGCATTAATGAATGTAAAGAACAAGGCAGGTTTTATCAGGAGTATTATATAAATTACATCTTTGCAACCTGCAACCTGCATCCTTTCCCCCAGTCCCCAGCCCCCAGCTTTTTAAAAGAAAATAAAAGTCTTTTTGATAGATATAAATGGATAGGATTTTGCACCGAGCTCCTTAAAGATTGATATCAGTGGCAGTGCTGATGGATTATCAACGCAAAGAATAAGGTTTTTTTCAGTATTTTCCTTGATAAACTGATCGATGATCAGGTACAAAGCGCCATTATTTATTCCTTCATGATCGGCTGCAGCACAGTGAATGATCAGACGGCCTTTAAAACGAATAATAAATATCACAGCGCAAAGATTATTTTCACGGGTATATGCCCCCATGATCTCCCCCATACGGTATCGGATAGAGGCAGAAAGGATCTGACGCAACATCACAACTCCTGAAGGTTTAATACGGTTTGAACTGAACCTGTCGAACCGGTATATAAACTGAATAAACTCATGATTAGAGATGTTATGCATGATGCTGATCCTGTGCTGCTGTGCAGTGTGGATTTTCTTTTTCGCATTTTCTGAATAATCGGAATGGATTTTTGAGTAGGATGAAATAAGTTCAAGTTCAGTCGTGTACTTTCTGCTGATCCCGGATGGGTGAGAAGGAAGGATATTAAATTTATTAAACTGGCAGGATCTTATTCCATAATGAGAAGGGATGGCATGAAGAAATTCTTCTGACAATACTTCATCCATGATGTCTTTTGAAAAAATTCCCAATTGCCATGTAAATGGAGGCTGACTTAAAACAGGAATGAAATAGCGTCTGGAAACCGGTAAAGGCATAATGGTCCGATAATCCTCTGTTGCTATTGCTTCCCATGCCGGACATGTAATGTTCAAATACCAGGAAAGCGGGTATAAACTTGCGTTGACAGCAGAAATAATTGTCTCATCCCATAGCGTGAGATCAATTTCATCATTCCTGTAATGCTTGATCCGGACAGGATTTTCACTCATAATAAACCTTCATCTGCAAAGCTAAAATAGGAATTATCCGCCACAATGATATGATCAATCAGATTGATATCCATAATTTGTGCCGAATCTTTCAGTTTATTGGTTATTCTTATGTCTGCATCACTTGGTTTGAGGTTACCCGAAGGATGGTTATGACAAAGAATGATAGCCGATGACAGGCGGTCAACAGCATTTTTAAGTATAATTCTTGTATCAATGATGGTGCCGGATATTCCTCCCTGACTGATTCTGACCCTGTCGAGCACACGATTTGACCTGCTTAATAGCAGTATCCAGAATTCTTCATGATTAAGATCCCCAAGCAGTGGTTGAAACAATGCAAAAACATCCTTGCTTCCGGAGATCTTTTTTTCCGGGAGCCTGTCTGAATGATTACGCCTTCTTCCAAGTTCAATGGAGGCAATAATGGCCATTGCCCTGGCAGGTCCAATCCCGTGGACTTTCTTTAAACTTGCCAGGTCAAGTTTACCAAGTTCATAGAGGTTATTACTTACCATATTCAGAACTTTTTTTGACAATTCAACAGCAGTATCTGCCCTGGTACCCGAGCCAATTATAATAGCCAGCAATTCTGCATTACTGAGGGAATTTATTCCGTTGG
>CAZRHW010000343.1:0-4160 GCA_964599785.1 uncultured Bacteroides sp.
AGGCTTGAGGGAAATCTCCTTGGTTACCCGTCAAGCTATACGATATATGACACTACTGACACAAAAAACCTTTTAAAAACAATTATCAAAGAAAAAAACCTTGATGACCAGGTTTATAAACCGGGTGAAATCGCCGGAAGGATCTCTTTTGCAAAAAACAACCTGATCACTCCCAAAGCCTACCTTTCCAGTAATCAGCTCATTGAACAGGATAAACGATCACGCAGACCACTCCTTGCTGATATCTACATGAAATATGCCGCCCGGCTTAAAAAATCGGATGCAATGGATTTTGATGACCTTCTCCTCAATATTTATATTCTTTTCCGTGATCATCCCGGAATTCTCGGGAAATACCAGGAGATATTCAGTTATATTCTTGTTGATGAATACCAGGATACAAATTATGTGCAATATATGATCATTAACCAGCTGGCTGCAATCCATAAAAATATTTGTGTTGTGGGTGATGATGCACAGAGCATCTATTCCTTCAGGGGAGCAAGAATTGAAAATATACTTAACTTCCAGCATGATTATAAAGACTATAAACTATTCAAACTTGAACAGAATTACAGGTCGACCAGGAATATTGTCGATGCAGCGAACAGTCTGATATCCATGAATAAAGATCAGATCAGTAAAAAGATCTGGTCAGATAATGAATCCGGGGAAAAGCTCCGGCTCATCAGAGCAACCACCGACAATGAGGAAGGTTTTCTGGTCTCCAATATGATCCAGGATACACTGTATGCCGAACAGTTGCAATACCAGGATTTTGCTATCCTGTACAGGACAAATGCCCAGTCAAGGATATTCGAAGAATCCCTGAGAAAATTGAACATTCCTTACAGGGTTTACGGAAGCCTTTCATTTTATCAGCGCAAAGAAATAAAGGATATTCTTGCATATTTTAGGTTAACCGTTAATCCTTTTGATGAAGAAGCCTTTTTACGTATCATAAATTATCCCGCAAGGGGCATAGGGACCACCACAATAACCAGGCTGGAAGGATTGGGTGAAAAGACCGGTAAGAGACTATGGACCATCCTGTCGGAGATCCGGAATTACACTGAATATTTCAACAAGGGCACCATTGGCAAACTTGAATCATTTTACCAGCTGATCTCATCATTCAGAAAAAACCTGCCACGGATGGAAGCTTTTGACCTGGCCTTTACCATCGCTGAATCATCAGGAATACTCAAAGACCTGCATTTCGAAAAATCACCTGAGAACCTGAGTAAATTTGAAAATATCCAGGAACTGCTGAATGGAATCAAAGAATTTACTGAAAATCAGGCTGCAGGAGAAAAATCCACACTCGATGCTTATCTTCAGACCGTTGTTCTGCTGACCGATCTTGATACAGATAAAAATGAAGACCGTAATAAGGTAACCATCATGACCATCCATTCTGCCAAGGGTCTTGAATTCAAGAATGTTTTTATTACCGGCCTTGAAGAAGATCTTTTCCCTTCCAGGTTTTCTTCATCTACAAGAGAGGAGCTTGAAGAAGAAAGAAGGCTGTTTTATGTCGCTGTTACCCGTGCCATGAAGAAAGTAGCCCTGACATATGCGGAATCAAGGTATAAATGGGGAATATTGCTCAGTTGTACACCCAGCAGGTTTCTTCGGGAAATTGATCCGGGCTATATTGAAACTCCTGTTCGTATGATCCCTTTCAACCAGCAGACCCATCATCAGGGAAGCATGAACAGCGGATTTAAAAAATATCCCCGTGGTCGTCCCGGCAGTAGGGATCCCGGATCTGCCGCCAACAGCATAAGTGCCGGGAAATTTCGGCCATCTCATGAGATCCCGGCCCCGGCAAAGGATCACGGATCATTTGATTTTGATGATCCTTCAAAAATACAGGTCGGGATGGAAGTTGAACACACTAGGTTCGGCAAAGGAAAGGTCCTCAATCTCGAGGGTGACTCCCCGAATAAGAAAGCAACAGTCTTTTTTCAGTCAGCAGGGCAAAAACAACTTCTTCTGAAATTTGCCAGGCTACGTATTATTAAGTCTATCGAATAAATCTGCGAGAAGCCCTTAATGACTTTTTAACAACCCCCTGCAAAAATTTGAATCATTGCCCGCGTTGGTGGTCTGAAAATAAATAAAGATATAATCCTTCCCGATGGCCAGTTTGAACCTCAAAAATGAATTTTTCACTGAATTCTTTGAATACAATGACTAATTGAATTAGATTTGCATAAAATTGAAAATATGAGTTACGATTACAATACTCAAAGGAAGAAGCTGGTATTACCTGAATATGGGCGGAACGTTCATAAGATGGTTGAACATCTCATGTCGATAGAAGATCCTGTAGAAAGAAATAAGGCAGCAAAGGCTGTTATATCGATTATGGGTAATTTAAATCCTCACCTTCGTGATGTAGCTGACTTCAAACATAAACTATGGGATCACCTGTTTATTATGTCTGATTTTAAGCTTGATATTGATTCCCCCTATGACAGGCCAACACCCGAAGTCCTGTTTGAGAAACCAAGACCTGTCCCTTATGGCAATTATGATATCCGGTTCAAACACTACGGCAAGATCATTGAATTAATGATCAGGAAAGCTGCAGACTATCCCGAAGGAAACGAAAGGGAAACGCTCATTCGCCTCATTGCCAATCATATGAAAAAATGTTATCTGACCTGGAACCGGGAAGTAGTTAGTGATGATATCATATTTGATGATTTGCGTAATCTTTCAAATGGAAAAATAGTGATTGATAATGGATTGAAATTATCAGAAACCAGGGATATTCTTGCTAAGAATAAGAAAAAGAGAATCCAGAGCAAAAAATAAACTACTGCAATTTCCCCCAATACTCCCCACCTGATGGGCACATTTATAATAAACGGTGGAAAATCCCTTCATGGAGAACTTCATCCTCAGGGGGCTAAAAATGAAGCCCTTCAGGTAATTTGCGCAAGCCTGCTGACATCAGACCCTGTAAAAATCAGAAATATGCCTGATATACAAGATGTTAATAATCTAATCAGGCTTCTGAAACATATGGGGGTGGATACTCAGCGTACCGGTGATCATGAATATACTTTCCGGGCTCAAAAAGTTGACATCGAGTACATGCTGACCGACGAATTCAACCAGATCAGTTCAAGCCTCAGGGGTTCGATCATGATTCTCGGCCCCTTGTTGTCCAGATTCGGTAAGGGCTTTATTCCTCGTCCGGGTGGAGACAGGATCGGACGCAGGAGACTCGATACACACTTCCTGGGTTTTCAGCATCTCGGTGCAAAATTTGATTTTAATCCCATGACAAATTTTTATCATGTGGAAGCGGATAAACTGCAGGGGACATTTATGCTGCTTGATGAAGCATCCGTTACAGGAACTGCCAATATCATCATGACAGCTGTCATGGCCAAAGGCCGGACAACCATTTACAACGCTGCATGCGAACCATATATTCAACAACTATGCAGGATGTTGATCAACATGGGAGCAAAAATTTCAGGTGTTGGTTCCAACCTGGTTTCTATTGACGGAGTGGAAGGGCTGCATGGTTGCACGCATACCCTCCTGCCTGATATGATAGAAGTTGGCAGCTTTATCGGATTGGCAGCCATGACACAATCTGAGATCACCCTGAAAAATGTCTCCGTTGAAAACCTCGGCATGATCCCTCAATCATTCAGCAAACTTGGTATCATGTTGGAACAGAGAGCTGATGATCTGTATATCCCTGCCCAGGCAAATTATGAAATCGAAACGTATATTGACGGCTCCATCATGACGATCGCCGATGCACCCTGGCCCGGCCTTACACCTGACCTCTTAAGCGTTATCCTTGTTGTATCGACCCAGGCACTGGGTAGTGTCCTCATACATCAAAAAATGTTCGAAAGCAGGTTATTCTTTGTCGATAAACTCATTGATATGGGAGCACAAATTATTTTATGTGATCCCCACAGGGCAACTGTCATAGGCATCAACAGACAATATAACCTGAGGCCTACAGTCATGTCTACCCCTGATATCAGAGCCGGCGTAGCCCTGCTGATTGCTGCCCTTTCGGCCGATGGCACAAGTACCATCCATAATATCGAACAAATTGACAGAGGATACGAAAATATTGATACCCGCCTGAATAATATCGGAGCATCAATCTCCAGAAT
>CAZRHW010000344.1:0-4160 GCA_964599785.1 uncultured Bacteroides sp.
GCATCTTAAGATGCCGACATCTTCAGATGCCTACATCTTCAGATGCTTCCATCTGTAATTCCGTATCACCGGCAGGCCCTCTTGCGTTACGCCTATTTCGAAACCCGCCATTGTTGAAACGGCCCATGTATAGCTCTCCATCGTCCCCGGCGACACCGCTTTATTTGAGATATGTGTACACGTACCCTGAAAACAATTGGGTGTCACATACCGCACCGGTAAACAGAACCGAATCAGCCGTTCTCCCATACTCCGGCTATAGGCTCACCACAGAACCGGCACGTTCCATCCTGCGTGATTTCATAGCGTGTGACGACGTACCCCTCTCTTTTTACCACGACCTCGCCGCACCTCGGGCAGAGGGTGTCCTGGGCGCCCGCTTCGGGAACGTTTCCAAGGTAAACGTACTTCATCCCCTCCTGCATGGCGATCCGTCCCGCCTCCCGCAGTGTCTCTATAGGGGTGGGAGGGAGGTGGGTGAGCTTGTGCATCGGAAAGAACCGGGAGAAGTGAAGGGGGTACTCATCGAAACCCCGTTCGCAGAGCCATTCACACATGCGGGCGATCATATCCGGATCGTCCGTCCATCCCGGTATGACGAGGTTTGTGATCTCGAACCATACTCCCTCATCCCTGCAGGTCTCTATCGTGTTCAGAACGGGCTTCAGCCTCCCGGCATTGAGCTTCGAGTATATCCCCTCGTTGAAACTCTTGAGATCGATGTTCGCCGCGTCGATGTATTTGCAGAGATCTTTCAGCGGTTTCTCGTTAATATACCCGTTCGTGACCCAGACATTTCTAATGCCCTGCTCCCGTGCAAGCCGTGCCGTATCGAACATGTATTCGTAGAATGACGTGGGCTCGGAGTAGGTATAGGCGATCGCCCGGCACCCGCTCGAGGCCGCGTTCCGGACCACCTCTTCGGGCGGCAGGTCGTAATTTTTCGTCTCCTCCGGCGACGACTGGGATATGGACCAGTTCTGGCAGTTGAGGCAGCGAAAATTGCATCCGGCAGTGGCGATTGAAAAAACCGGGGTTGAGGGATAAAAGTGAAAAAGCGGCTTTTTTTCCATCGGGTCGATATGGACGGCGCACGGATTGCCGTAGGCGAGTGTGTAAAGCTTTCCGTCGTGATACACCTTATTCCTGCAGATACTCCTGTCGCCGGGCCGCAGCGTACACTCGTTCGGGCACACCAGGCATGTCACGTTCCTGCCTGTCTTTCTGTAGTGATAAGCCTCCCTTGACCACTTCCAAAGCGTCTTCGGGGCCCGGTTACGGAATACCGAGGATTCAGCCCTCTGCCGGTCACCGGCCGTGAATCCGCACAGGCTGAAGGCGGCCGAAGCACAAACGGCCGCGGCACATGCGTCGACCGATGCACGCAGAAATCCGCGTCGCGTGATGGTATTTTCCCCAAGACAGCGGGCGTGCTCCTCTTCCCGCCCGTTCTTGATACGTTGTTTGTTTATTTGCATTGCCAAACGCCTCATGTCAAATCCTACCCGCCATCTTTCATCGTGTCAACTCTCCTTCAATATCCCTTCTTCTCGCAAGCACCATAAAAAGACCCGAGGCGGCAACACAGCCGACTATTCCACAGACTTTCGCGATACCGAGAAGCGGTATCAAAATCGCGCTCACGACGAGAGCGCCGAGACACGCCCCGAAGAGATCCGCGCTGTAGAGCGAAGCCGCGGTCGTCGTCACTCCCCGAAAGTGCAGCTTCGCGGCCAGCGGGAACTCGGCCCCCACGAGAAATGCGACTGCAGCGGTCAACACGGGCAGCACGACCTGTGTACAGATGAAAACGAGCAGGGTAGAGGTAACGGCCCTCAGTGCGAAAAGCGCGAGCGGTACAAGTCCTGCGGCGGAAACAAGAAGCGACAGGACCAGTAAAAGCTGTCTGAAGCCCGCGTGTTCCAGCCGCCTGTTCATTGTAAAAGACCCTGCAGCAAGGCCGATCATGAACATCGTGATCAGCACGCCTATCCTGTGGTACATATATCCGTACAGTACCTGAAATCCGATCACAAGCACCATCTCAAGCGAGGCACCCGTAAAGCCGGTGGCGAACACCGCAAGCGGTATCGGCCTTGCCCTCGCAAGGTACAATACCGTGAGGCCGGCGATCACGCCGATGAAAATTATATAGTTGAAACTGAAATGCGAAAGATAGAAGAGAAGATAGTAGTGATACGCAACCGGGAAAAAATCCCTGTTCACGGCGTAGTCCCCCGAGAGCGCATCGTTTAGCATGCGCAGCCTGTCCTCCGTGAGCTTCGCCGGCAGATAGTAGCGGTTGACCCACTGCGTTTCCACACCCTTCGCCTCTATCCGCCCGGCTATGTCGTAGGTCAGCTCCGAGTCGGAGGCTATAAAGCGGTTCTTTTCTCCAGGGATCACGATGACATTGCGGAAGCTGCGCTTCAGCGTGCGGTAGATCGACCCGTTGAGCCGTCTCGCTTCCCGGGATATGTAGTTCTCCTCAGAGCTCGTAGGGATCGAGAGGACGGCGTTTTCTCTCATCGTGCCAGTAAGCTCCTGAAAGAATTCGTCCGTGTAGAACCTGTTGAGCTGGGCCGTAGAGGGGTCCGGGAGGTCGATGATGACGACGTCGTAAACCCGGGGTGCCTTCTTCACATAGAGCCGGGCATCCGTGCTGATCGTTCTGATGCGCCCGTCTTCGAGGTTTTCCGTGTAGCGTTTTCCGATCTCGAGGATGAGCGGATCCAGCTCTATGTAATCGATCCGTTCAGGGTGATACTTCAGTATCTCCCCCGTGGTTCCCGAAACGCCTCCCGAAATGAGTAGCACGTTTTCGGGTCCATCGTGCTGTGCCATCGTGTAATGGACCGCCTCTTCGTTCGCAATCGTATTGTGGGTGCAAAAGAGCACGACCCCGTTCTCGTAGAAGTTGAGCTGTTCGCCTGTCTTTGTAACTACGAGACTGCCGTATTTCGAGTTCCGGTGAAAAAGCACCTTCTGCCCCGGGTACTGCAGCGCGATCGTCTTCGTGTCGATGTCGAGAATGAAGAGTGCGGGGGAAAGAAAAAGAAGCCCCGACGCCAGGATCATGAGCGCACTCATTCTCTCGAGGCGGGAAAAAACCGCAGCCGTGCCGAGGTTGAGCACGAGGCATACGTACAGGGCCTGCAAGTGGCCGGTGAAATGCACGAGCACGAAGCTGAACAGAAGGCCGCCCGCGATATCTCCGATATTGTCGATGAAGTATACGCGGCCGATGGAACCCGGGCAACCCTGCGGCGCATACATCATGCAGAAGAGCGTCAGAAGAGACCCTGATACGAGGCAGTATGGGGCAAGCAGTCCGAACGTGACAACAAAGGTCATCATCGGGGAGACCGCCGCCCCGGCCGAAAAGAGGACATCCCGAAGCCCGCGTATGAGCACGAGGATAAAGAACGGCATGGTGGCGACCAGGACCTGGCCGACTATCAGAAGGCGAACGGGGTTTCTGCTTTTTTCACAGTATCTGCCTGCGTAGGCACCGCCTCCGGTAAGTAGAAGCCAGACCGCAAGGATGACTCCTATGACGAGCTCGTTGCCCTCGAAAACCGACAAGAGCTCCCGCACCACGACGAGCTGAGTGATAATGGACGAGATACCGAGCGCGCTGACCGACACGACCAGCGCCTTCCTGTTCAGCGAAGCCTTTATCGATTCCATTCCGTATCCTGCCGGGTTCTTCAATACGACCTTTTTCTTTCACTATAATACTAGACACGGGCCTTTTCACTGTCAAGCGATATGGAAATGAGAGAAATTATATGAGTGAAAAAAAGAATCATAATGATGCGAAGTATAGGAGTGATACGAAATCTCTCGCACCCAAATTAACGAAGTTGAAATAGCCTAACTTGTTGATACTACCACACTTCTTCACATTTTATCACTTTTTAAGGTTTCGATTTTTATTATTGACAGCATGGTCACATTTTGAAAATTAGAATATTAATTTTGACACTCATGATAAGAAATAGCACTTTTTTACAAAGTACTTCAGTTCCGGTGTATAATCTATCAGGGGGATGAAATGAAGAGCGTACGTTTTTCATGGATCGGCGGTTTTTTCCTGGTATTTAAAGCGCTTCTGTGTCCCGCCGCAACAGAGGGAAGCAATAAGGTTCTGATCCGGG
>CAZRHW010000345.1:0-4155 GCA_964599785.1 uncultured Bacteroides sp.
GCAAGCCATGGATAAGAAACCTGTAAAGATTACTATTTCAAATGAATATGAAGATATGAAGGACTATCTTCTTTCGTTATAATAAGATATCACTGCCAATCTCACATGTTAGTTTTTTAAGATATATGGTTTGAATGGAAGAATGGTAAATTGGTAAATTTGTGAATTGGTATATTAGTTGGTGTGGGTGGGAGTGTGGGATATAATGAATAATGGAAGAATGGTAAATTGGTAAATTTGTGAATTGGTATATTAGTTGGTGTGAGTGGGAGTGTGGGATATAATGAATAATGGAAGAATGGAAAATCATAATTATTTACCCTAAATAAATTATCTTCAAACCAATTTAAAGGTCATAGTATGATAGTTATTACAGGAGCAGCGGGATTTATTGGCAGCATCATGACCGGTGTACTGAACAGGGATGGATTTTCTGATCTTGTCCTGGTAGATGATTTCAGCAGGGAAGAGAAAGCAGCGAACTTTAGGAGCCGGAAATTCAGTGAAAAGGTTGAACGGGATGTTTTTTTCAGATGGCTGGAGGAAAATCACCGGTTTGTCCAATTTATCATCCATCTGGGGGCCAGGACGGATACAACGGAATTCGATAAAAATATTTTTGACCGGTTGAATTTCGGATATTCGGTGCGAATATGGGAAGCCTGTGTATCCTATGGATTACCATTGATCTATGCTTCGTCAGCAGCAACATATGGCAGCGGGGAATATGGTTATGATGATGATCACGAACTTGTTAGCAGGTTGCAACCCCTGAATCCTTATGGCGTTTCAAAGAATGACTTTGACAAATGGGCCCTGAGCCAGGAAAAACAGCCGTTTTTTTGGACAGGAATAAAATTTTTTAATGTTTTTGGTCCAAATGAATATCACAAAGGAAGAATGGCTTCGGTGGTGTTCCATACATTTAATCAGATACGTCAGACAGGTAAAATGAAACTCTTCAGGTCCCATCGTCCGGAATTTATAGATGGAGAACAGAAAAGGGATTTTATTTATGTTTTTGATGCTGCTGAAGTAATGCTTTATTTCATGAAAAACAGGAAACAATCCGGGATATTTAATCTCGGCACCGGTCATGCGAGGACATTCAACAGCCTGGCTACTATAGTATTTAACGCAATGGGACTTGAACCGGTGATTGAATATATAGATACTCCACAAGACATCAGGGATAAATACCAGTATTATACCGAGGCTAAAATCAACAAGCTGAGATTGGCAGGGTATCAAAGGGAATTCACCTCATTAGAGACAGCTATTGAAGAATATGTAAAAGAATATCTGATGCAGGGGATTTATTTTTGATTGTTCTCAGTGATGACGAGATCCCTCCTCGCTGCGCTTCGTCGGGATGACTCATTTCAATCTAAGGTTTAATACTTATCCGACGATTCCAATTTATCGGATGATTATTCATTGTTTCACCCAAAATCCACATATACCAATTCACTTCCGTTGGCTAAAGCCAGCGGCAATTCACTCCTGATTTTCTTTATTTTTTGCAGCTTCTGCGAGTATCTGCTGTCTTTCCTCATCAGTAAACCGTCTGATTTTATATTGTATTGAAGCAATAAATACGGACATAAAGGGGCTGATGATATTGAAAAAGCAGAAGGGCAGGTAGGTAAAAGTTGGCACCCCCAGAACACGGGATTGTGTTGCACCACAGGTGTTCCATGGGATCAATACGGAAGTGACCGTACCGCCATCTTCGAGTGTTCTGCTCAGCAGTTCAGGTTTATATCCTTTTTCCCTGTACGTTTTTGCGTACATCCTTCCGGGCACCACGATGGCAATATACTGGTCGGATGCAGTAATATTGAAAAAGATGCTTGTCATGATCGTGGAGGCTACCAGTGAACCGGTATTACGGGCAAATCTGATGATCCATTCGCTGATACGAAGCAGTAATCCGGCCGAATCCATGACTCCGCCAAATACCATTGCTGCCAGTATCAGCCAGATGGTATCCAGCATACCCGCCATACCACGGGTTGTGAGAAGATGGTTCACAACAGGATCACCGGTTTGGATACCAATGGTTGTAAACATGGATTTCATGACGGCGATGTATGATAATTTTGCATAATTTCCTGTTAATCCGGCAATTGATCTGATCAAATCGGGCTGGAAGATAACTGCAAATAATCCTCCGAGAAGCGTTCCAAACAAAATGGCCGGCAGTGGAGGCACTTTCTTTATAATTACATAAATAAGGAGAGCGGGAACAATAAACAGGAAAGGATTGATATTAAAGTTCTGTTTTATTTCGTTCAGGACATTTGTAACATTGGCTGCATTATCGCTGAATTCGTACATAAAACCAATAATCAGGAAAATTATAAGTGTGAGTGATATGGAAGGAACGGTGGTGATCATCATATAGCGGATATGGGTAAAAAGGTCAGTTCCTGCCATCGCCGGGGCAAGATTGGTTGTGTCGGAGAGCGGTGACATTTTATCACCGAAATAGGCTCCCGAGATAATGGCACCCGCTACGAGTCCGGTATTGATCCCCAGCGTTTGTCCAATACCAAGCAGGGCTATACCAATGGTAGCAATAGTCGACCAGGAACTTCCGGTAGCAAGCGAAACAATGCCACTTGCCACAACGGCTGCAAATAAGAATATGCTTGGATGAATGACTTTCAGTCCGTAATAGATCAGGGCGGGAACCACCCCGCTGAGCATCCATGTGCCGGCCAGTGAACCAATCAACAAAAGGATCAGGATGGATGGCATGGCAGAACCAATGCTTTTTACGATACTTGACTGGATCGAGTTCCAATTATGTTTCAGCCTGACTGCAATGACCCCGGCGACTGCAGCAGCAAGCAATAAAGCCACCTGATTTGCCCCCGAAAGTGTGGCATCACCAAAATATATCACATTGATAACCAGCAGGCCGATGAGGAAAATGATTGGGATGAAGGCCTGAAATAATGTAGGTCTGATAATTGGTTTGTTCATTCTTCGGGATGGAATGATAAAAACATCCGGCAATATAACTATTTTTAAATTAGGAGTTATCTGTTCATAAAATTCAGTAAGAACAAAACGCAGATTTCTTTTTCAGAAGTCATCTGTTCATAAAATTCAATAAGAAAAAAACGCAGATTTCTTTTTTGAGGCATAATTTTTGTATTTTAACTGGCAGAAAACGGATTATCCCGCAATATATTATGAAAGAGTTGAATATGGATTTTTTCAGCATCGAAAATAAACTGGTTGCAAGACAGGGGAGAATTCTTATCTCTGAACCTTTTTTAAATGATACATATTTCCGGAGATCAGTAGTATTGCTTACTGAACACTCCAAAGAAGGTTCGGTAGGTTTTGTTCTGAATAAACCTGTCGAATTGACAGTTGGTGATGTTCTGAAAGATTTTCCTGAGATCGAAGCATCTGTTTCCATTGGTGGTCCGGTAAATACAAACACGATTCATTACATCCATACGCTGGGTGACCTTGTGCCAAACAGTGTAAAAGTATTGAAAAGCCTGTACTGGGGAGGTGATTTTGATGCTGTTAAAGAACTCATCATGCAGGGCAGGATCAGTAAGAATAATATCAGGTTTTTTCTGGGTTATGCCGGTTGGTCGCCCAAACAGCTGGATAACGAATTATCTGAAAATGCATGGGTTGTTGCGGAACTGGATTCCGGCACAATCATGAAGTCAACGAGTATGAGTCTCTGGCAGGAAACGTTAAATAAGCTTGGTGATAAATATAAAACCTGGGTTAATTTTCCTGAGAATCCCGGTTTGAACTGATACCTGTTATTTCTTTTACATATTTCAGAATATTCTCATTCGGCTGAATTCCAATCGTTTTAAGTCCTGCTCTCTCAGCAGCAATCAAATCCCTTTCATGATCACCAATCATCCACGACCGGTCCGGATCAATAAAAAATCTTGCCATGGCTTTCTCAAATAGCAGGGACTCCGGTTTTCTGCAGAGACAGTTACCAGTATCAGGATGATGCGGACAATAATAAATCTCAGTTATCACGATGTCATGCTTTGAAAGAATTCTTTTTATTTCTTCATGGATCAGTTCACAATCATACTTTGAATATAATCCCCTGGCTATTCCGCTCTGATTTGATATGATGATCACCAGGAATCCTTCTTT
>CAZRHW010000346.1:0-4153 GCA_964599785.1 uncultured Bacteroides sp.
CCTGACGAATCTCCCACTCATTGTTACTTATCCTGTCTCCACGAACAAATGGATATTGTCCCGGAAAAGGATCCAGGTATTGAAGGCGTGACAGATCTTCTCTGCGGTAATATGGACGTAATTCCATGCCATCGGTGGTTCTCCATATCAGCTTTTCATCATAATCAGCTCCTTTAAGGTCTTCAAGGATTTTTCTTTCCCATTCTTCAGTTTTTACAGGAGGGAACTCTGAGAAGAGCAGTGTCCTTTCTTTATTGAATTCCATTAAAGTGGATTAGAAATGTGAATCAAAAATAAGAGAAATATTACTACCCTATATCTCCCCTACCATCTTCTTCGGATCCACCCACTTATTAAAATCTTCCTCTGTCACGTATCCCAGATCCAGTGCTGCCTTTCTCAGGGTGGTATTTTCAGTATAAGCTTTTTTAGCAATCTCTGCCGCTTTTTCATATCCGATATGAGGATTCAGTGCGGTAACCAGCATCAACGAATTTTCGAGATTTTTCCTGATCGTTTCAAAGTTGGGTTTAATGCCGACAGCACAATTATCATTAAAAGATACGCATGCTTCACCAAGCAAGCGGGCCGACTGAAGAAGATTCACGATCATCAGGGGTTTAAAAACATTCAGTTCAAAATGTCCTTGCATTCCACCTGTGGCAATGGCCATATCATTACCGACAACCTGGGCACATACCATGGTTAGAGCTTCTGCCTGTGTGGGATTTACTTTCCCGGGCATGATGGAAGACCCTGGTTCATTTGCCGGTATGGTAATTTCTCCGATTCCACTTCTTGGGCCTGAAGACAGGACGCGGATGTCATTAACGATTTTCATTAAACTGACAGCCAGGCGTTTCAGGGCACCCGAAGCTTCCACCACCGCGTCATGGGCTGCCAGGGATTCATATTTATTGGGAGCCGTAACAAAAGGCAATCCGGTTAGCCCGGCAATCTTTTGTGCAACAAGATCAGCATACCCTTCAGGTGTGTTGATACCTGTTCCAACGGCTGTTCCCCCGAGTGCTATCTCGGCAAGATGAGGCAGTGTGTTTTCCAGGGCTTTAAGCCCATGATCAAGCTGGGATACATATCCGGAAAACTCCTGCCCGAGTGTCAGCGGTGTCGCATCCATCCAGTGGGTACGCCCGATTTTGACAGTCTCCATGAACTCTTTCACTTTTTCAGCCAGGGTATCACGCAATTTTTTTACCCCCGGCATCGTCGTTTCTGTGATCCTCTTATAGGCTGCGATATGCATTGCAGTAGGGAAAGTGTCATTAGAGGATTGTGATTTATTTACATCATCATTCGGATGAATAAACCGCTGTCCTTCTCCAAGTTTATTGCCCTTGAGCACATGGGCACGGTTGGCAATAACCTCATTGACATTCATGTTCGACTGTGTGCCGGAACCCGTCTGCCAGACAACAAGAGGGAACTGGTCGTTATGCTGCCCGGCAATGATCTCATCACAAACACTTGCTATCAGTTTTGTTTTTTCTTCGCTTAATACACCCAGCTCAAAATTAGTAAGTGCGGCTGCCTTTTTCAGATATGCAAAAGCAAAAATAATTTCAAGCGGCATTTGCTGGTCGCCGATCTTAAAGTTGTTTACCGATCTTTGAGTCTGGGCACCCCAGTACTTATCAGCAGGAACCTCGACAGGCCCCATCGTGTCTTTTTCTATTCTTATAGCCATGTTAATTATTATTTTGGAATATTCAAGAACATATGCGTGATATAGATTTTGTTGTCACTTCCCGTGGCAACACCCGGACCGGATTGGGTATATTCTCCGAGGAGGATATCATTTGCTATGGAATCAACTGACCAGCGATGTACGACACTGTCGGGAGGAAGATTATAAACCATAGATGTGATTGCCCCGTAGCTGGTTCCGCCCAGCTTTTCGATAACGGTTTCAAACCGTGCCTGGAGTCCGGAGGAAGGATCCCCACCATTTTTCCAGTCAACACTGTTAGCCTGGGCTTCAATGACCATCACCGGCTGAAGAACAAGCCCATTCAAACCCTGCGATTTGCGGTATTCATTAACATAATAGTGCAGATTTTCTTCATATACGGAGATATGGTAAAAATCGTCATCTTTCTTACAGGTCTGGCAGATCAATGCAATGAAAAAAGCCAGGATAGAGAATCGGGTCAGTTTATTCATGATGGTGTTTATTTTGAAATTCTAAAATTAAAATAATTATCTTAATTTTTTATGCCCCGCCATAATGCATTAAATATTCCTTTATAAAATCATTCAGATTGCCATCGAGTACGTCCTGGACATTTGATGTTTCATAGTCTGTTCTAAGGTCCTTAACCATTTTATATGGATGAAGGACATAGCTGCGTATTTGAGATCCCCATTCAATCTTCTTTTTGAGTCCTTCAATCTCTGCCTGTTTTTCTCTTCTTTTCCTGAGTTCGAGCTCATAAAGATGAGATTTCAGGATCCTCATGGCATTTTCTTTATTTTTAAGCTGTGATCTTGTCTCCTGGTTCTCGATTACAATGCCGGTTGGCAGATGCCTTAACCGGACGGCTGTTTCAACCTTGTTCACATTTTGTCCTCCTGCACCGCTTGAACGGTATGTCTCCCAGGTTATTTCAGTAGGATTGAGGATAATTTCAATGGAATCGTCAACGATAGGAGACACGAAAACAGAGGCAAAAGAAGTGTGGCGCCTGTTATTGGCATCAAAGGGTGAGAGTCTGACAAGCCTGTGTACGCCATTTTCACTTTTAAGATAACCATAAGCAAAGTCACCGGTAAACTCCAGGGTGACTGACTTAATCCCTGCCTCATCACCGGGCAGATAATGTACTTCTCTTACACCATAGCTGTTTCGTTCACCCCACCGGATATACATACGCATCAGCATTTCTGCCCAATCCTGACTTTCTGTTCCACCTGCACCGGGATTGATCTTAAGAAGAGCACCCAGCTCATCTTCTTCATTACTCAACATTGTCCTTGACTCAAGATCATCTATCAGTTTTAACGTAAGAAGGTAATTATCATTTACATCTGATTCAGTGGCTTCACCTTCATTAAAAAAATCCATCATGACTTCAAGGTCATCAAGATTGCTTTTTACCTTGTCATAGGCATTGGTCCAGGATTTTAACCGTGAGATCTCCCTTAGTTTAATTTCTGCGTTTTGCGAATCATCCCAGAAATCCGGAACCCGGGTTTGTTCTTCATATTCCCTGATCCGGTTCAATTTGGTTTCGATGTCAAAGATGCCTCCTCAGCGAATCTTCCCGCTTTCTCAATTCCTTAAGTTGTTCTGTAGTAATCATATGGATATTTTTTCAGATATAGGTATTGTGTGATTAAATTGACGATCCGGAAAATTGTAAAATTACAAAATCTGTTCATTTCTTTTTCCCCGGTTGCAGCAGGTTATTGATGACCTTATAAACAGTTTCATTCTCAAATCCTCTCTGAATGGCGAACCGGATAAGTTTTCTTTTCTTATTATATTGATTATCTGATTTCAGGGTTCTCATTTTTTTAACCAGTTCAGATTCAAGGAGGGTCTCATACTCATCGTTGTCGATCTGGCCCAGGGCCTGGTCTATTACTTCATCGGGGATATTTTTTTGCCTGAGCATCCAGGATATCTTGATCTTCCCCCATTTATTGAATTTTACTTTATCCCGCGCAAATGATAAGGCATATCTCTCTTCATTGATAAATCCATCTTTTTCCAGCTGTTTAACAATCTTTATGACATCAGATTCATTGATTCCCCATTTCTCAAGCCTGGTGAATATGTCCTGCCGGCATTGTTCCTGCCGGCTGCAAATGGACTGTGCTCTGGTTAATGCTTCTTTTAAATCCATGATTTAAATGGTTCTCGCAGATTTGCACAAATTAATTCGCTGATTTTCGCAGAAATAATCAGCGGAAATTTGCGTTAAAATCTGCGTTAATCTGCGAGAAATATATTAATACAAACACCTCATCATACGATCTTTGCCATTAATATCCTTCCGGATAACAATGTCGGCATATCCAAATTCTGTAAAAAGTTTTTCCACATCAGGACCGTATTCTTCATGAATTTCAAGATATATTTTCCCATTATTTTTTAAATGCTGCAACCCGAATTTTGCAATATTCCTGTAGA
>CAZRHW010000347.1:0-4147 GCA_964599785.1 uncultured Bacteroides sp.
AACACTGGAAGCAGCGAATAATGCTATTTTACATGGAAATAAACTGGACGAAAATAAGGACGTTAATATTAAATTTACATGGTCAGAAAAAGAATTAAATCTTACCGTTATTGACCAGGGAAAAGGATTTGATTATAAGAATATACCTGATCCAACTTCACCTGAAAATGTTGAAAAGGTTAACGGAAGAGGAGTATTCTTAATGTTGAAACTGGCAGATAAAATAGTTTTTAATAAAAATGGGAGAATTGTAAATTTAACATTTAACCTCTGAAAATTGGCCATTCTCTTTTATGTTAAGGATATTAAATACAAACTTTCCGGGAGAAAAAAAGTTAAAGATTGGATAAAAAAGGTTATTGACCTACATCAAAGAAAAACCGGAGAAATCAATATTATTCTTACTGGGGACGAAACACTTCTGGAGTTAAACAAACAATTCCTGAATAGAAATTACTATACAGATATATTAACATTCGATTATTCGAACGGGGAGAAAATTTCAGGAGATCTCTATATAAGTGTGGAAAGAATAGAAGAGAATTCAAAAAAGTTTCATGAAAAAAATGAAAAAGAACTTATCAGAGTAATCATACATGGAATATTACATTTAATTGGATTTGATGACAAGAACAGGAAAGAACAGGTTATCATGAGAAGAATGGAAGAAAAATGTATGAAAATGATTGAGTAAAAAAGATAATAAGGTCTTAAAAGATTATAATATAGGAATATATCGTGAATGAATTGTATGATATCATTGTGGTTGGTGCAGGACATGCTGGTAGTGAAGCAGCAGCAGCAGCAGCGAATCTTGGTTCAAGGGTATTACTGATTACGATGGATATGACAAAAATCGCACAGATGTCATGTAATCCTGCTATGGGAGGAATTGCAAAAGGACAGATAATAAGGGAAATAGATGCTTTGGGAGGTTATAGTGGGATCGTAACTGATCTTACTATGATTCAATTCAGAATGCTTAATAAGTCAAAGGGACCGGCAATGTGGAGCCCGAGAGCACAATGTGACAGGATGCAGTTTTCGATAAAATGGAGGGAAATGCTTGAAAAGACAGTCAATGTTGAATTATGGCAGGATATGGTAACTGAACTAATAATTGAGAATGATGAGGTAAAAGGAGTTATAACCAGAATGAATGAAAAGTTTTATTCTAAGGCTGTCATTTTAACAAATGGAACTTTTCTGAATGGATTAATGCATATCGGAAGAAACCAGATTTATGGAGGAAGAGCTGGAGAACAACATTCATTTGGGATTAGTGAAAAACTGAAGGAAATTGGTTTTGAAGTTGGAAGAATGAAAACGGGAACTCCGCCAAGATTGGATGGAAGAAGTATTGATTTTTCAAAAATGACGGAACAAAAAGGAGATAATGAGGGTAAGAAATTTTCATTTCTGGAATATGATGTTGATTATTCAAATCATAAAAGTTGTTGGATTACTTATACGAACAGCGAAGTACACAGAATATTGGAAAAAGGATTTAAGGATTCACCATTATATGCAGGAATAATAAAAAGCATTGGACCAAGATATTGTCCAAGTATAGAAGATAAGATTGTAACTTTTGCAGCAAAAGAACAACATATGCTATTTATTGAGCCGGAAGGAATAAATACGGAAGAATATTATCTAAATGGATTTGCAAGCTCATTACCACTGGACATTCAATTAAGTGCCATGAGAAAAATAACAGGACTGGAGAAAGTAAAATTGTTCAGACCTGGATATGCTATAGAATATGACTACTTCCCTCCAACACAATTAAATCACACTTTAGAAACAAAAAAAATAGGAAATCTTTATTTTGCCGGACAAATAAACGGAACAACAGGTTATGAAGAAGCTGCTGCACAGGGAATAATTGCTGGAATAAATGCTCACTTGAAGATAAAAATGGGGAAGGAATTTATTTTAAGCAGGGATCAGGCTTATATTGGTGTACTTGTAGATGACCTCGTTACAAAAGGTGTTGACGAACCATATAGAATGTTCACATCAAGGGCAGAATACAGAATAATTTTACGCCAGGATGATGCGGATGAAAGATTAACAGAATTATCACATTCTATCGGTCTTGCAAAAAAGGAAAGATTGGAACTCGTTAAGGAAAAAATAAAACGAAGAAAAAAAATAGTAAATGAATTAAAGAAAATAAGCATCGCACCGGGAAAAATTAATGAAAAATTAAGTAGTCTGGATACAAGCATTTTAAAACAGAAGATAAAAAGTATAGATTTAATCAAAAGACCACAAATTAATTTAAAAGATATTGTAGAAGAAATTCCTGAATTAAATGATATTATTAAAGAATTTGGGAAAAGAAAAGAAGAAATATTAGAATCTGCAGAAATAAATATCAAATACAAAGGGTATATTGAAAGAGAAAAGAAAATGGCAGAAAAACTCAAAAGACTTGAACATATTAAAATAGATGAAAAAATTGACTATAAAAGTATCATGTCAATATCAACAGAAGCAAGGCAAAAATTGTTGAAAATCAAGCCAACAACAATAGGACAGGCTAGCAGGATAAGTGGTGTTTCACCTTCGGATATAAGTGTAATTTTGGTTTATATGGGAAGGTAATGTTCCACGTGGAACATGTCATGCTAAAATTAAAATAAATTAGGTCTAAACTTTAATGGAGAGAGAAGAATTGGAAGTTACAGGGAATATGGTAGATGTTTTTCAAAGAAAGATTTATCCGGCCACCATACATGTATATAAGGGAAGGATAAAAAGGATTATAAAAAATAATAAAAAGAGCAAAACATTTATCATACCCGGACTTATCGATGCACATATTCATATAGAAAGCTCAATGCTGATACCTGCAGAGTTTGCCAGAATTGTAGTCAGACATGGAACTGTCGCTGCAATATCAGATCCACACGAAATCGCAAATGTTCTTGGAAAAGAAGGTGTAGTTTTTATGATAAAAAATGGTGAAAAGATTCCGTTTAAGTTTTTTTTTGGTGCTCCTTCCTGCGTTCCGGCTACAAATCATGAAACATCAGGTGCAAAATTAGCATTGAAGGATATTGAATACCTTATAAAAAAATATAAGCTTAAATACCTGTCAGAAATGATGAATTTCCCAGGTGTTATTCAAAAGGATAAAATTGTTCAGGAAAAAATACTTCTGGCAAAGAAAATGGGAATAAGAATTGACGGACATGCACCTGGCTTGAGAGGGAGGGATCTCATTACATATGCGACTCAGGGAATAACAACAGATCATGAATGCACAAACATTGATGAAGCAAGGGAGAAGATTAATATAGGCATGAAGATTCAGATTAGAGAAGGAAGCGCAGCAAAAAATTATGCGGAACTGATACCATTAATCAAGGATCATCCGGATGAAATTATGTTTTGTTCAGACGATCTTCACCCGGATGATCTGATAAGGGGAAATATAAATTTATTGATTAGAAGAGGAATAAAAAAAGGATATGATCTTTTCGATCTTCTAAAAGCTGCATCCGTTAATCCGGTTTTACATTATAACCTGGATGTCGGATTGTTAAGACAGGGAGACAAAGCAGACTTTGTGGTCCTGGATAAGTTAGATGAAATGGCGGTTAAGGAAACATATATAAACGGGATAAAAGTATTCGGAGATGGTAAATCAAGGATTGATCGGATTTCTCAAGAGAATGTAAATATTTTCAATTGTAATCCCTTGAAAGTAAATGATATTATGGTGAAGGGATTATCAAAAAATATCAGGGTAATAAAAGCATCTGACGGACAATTATTCACAGGTGGAATCATCATGGAAATGAAGATTCACAATGGATACATTCATTCAGATATTCATCGTGATGTGCTTAAGATCGTTGTATATAATAGGTACAATATATCTGCACCTGCTATTGGATTTATCAAGGGATTTGGTTTAAAAAAAGGCGCAATTGCCAGTACTATAGCACATGACAGTCATAATATTATTGCAGTTGGCGTTAAAGATGAGGAAATTATAAATGCCATTAACAGATTGATTGAAATAAAAGGAGGCATTGTCGTATTTAATGGACTGCAATATAAAGAATTGCAACTGGGGATTGCTGGTTTGATGACAAACAATAGTGGTGAGGAAACAGCAAAAAAATACCAT
>CAZRHW010000348.1:0-4132 GCA_964599785.1 uncultured Bacteroides sp.
CGCAGTGCTTAAGATCAGGCGAATGATGGGTTTTTAATGATTACTGGTAACTGGTTCTTCGTTACAAATATCATGTACTGTTTATTCTTATCCTGATTTTTCTAATCCCAGATTAATACCCTGCATTTGATACTGTTATCTATTCAGAGATCCTGACAACAATCTTACCTTCAGTGTTATACTCTTCAGCCCTTTTATGCGCTGCTGCAATATTTTCCAGGGGATAGACAGAGTCAATATAAATCTTAATTTTTCCATCCCTGATCAGTTCAGAGATGAACTCCAGATCTGATCCGCTTGATTTCATCAGGAATGTTTTAACTTTTTTCCCTTTCGTGAAAACTGCATTCATTTTATGGACCAACAATTTAGGCCTCGGCAAAGTTGTCAGGTACCGGCCTCGCGGATTAAGCATATGTTTGCAACCGGGGAAACTTTCAATACCGGCAGCATCGAAAACAATATCATATGTGTCAGTTTGTGATTTATAATCTTCTATGGTATAATCAATATATTTATCGGGTTCGAGTTCCTCCATCATTTTCTTATGCCTGTTGCTGCATACAGCAATTGTAATTCCTCCCATTTCTTTTGATAGTTGGAGTGCAAAATGACCCACACCCCCTGCAGCTCCAATGATGAGGACTTTTTCTCCGGGCTTAAGATTACATTTGTCACGTAATCCCTGGAGCGCTGTTATGGCTGCCAGTGGCACAGCAGCGGCTTCCTCCCAGTTGATGTTTTCAGGTTTCTTTGCCAGGGTGGATTCAGACACAGCTGCATATTCGGCAAATGCACCACCGAACCGGCGTGTAAGACGGGCATAAACATGGTCTCCTGATTTGAATCCTGCTATTTTTGTACCACATTCCACGATTTCTCCTGCTGCATCATATCCAAGTACAACAGGGAAATGCGCTTTCAGAAAGAACCTGTGCCATCCCTGCCTCTGTTTCCAATCAATAGGATTGATGGCTGCCGCCCTGACCTTTATAAGAACTTCATCACTTTTTATTATGGGCCTGTCAATATCCTCTATCCTGAAAACATCAGGAGGACCATACTGGTAAATAACAGCTGCTTTCAATTGATTAATTTTTATTAATTCTCAATTCCAGACCCCCGGAATGGTCTCACCGCAGAATTCGCATTTCCCGTTTTTAACATGATTCTGCGTAATCTGATAACCCAGCCGTTCAATAAGTAGTTTATTACATTTCGGACAATAAGTGTTTGAGGCATTGGTGCCGGGCACATTCCCAATGTAAACAAATTTAATGCCTGATTCGATGGCAATATTTCTGGCTTTTTCGAGTGTAGAGACAGGTGTTGAAGGAAGCTGTGTCAGTTTGTACATTGGATGGAACCGGCTGAAATGAAGGGGATAATCACCTAATCCGTTTGCACTAAGCCATTCGCACATCTCCCTTATCATACCGAAATCGTCTGTCCATCCGGGAACGATCAGGTTTGTTATTTCGAGCCATACCCCTTCTTCTTTCATAATCTTTAATGTGTTCAGGATAGGTTGGAGCTTTCCTGCATTCAGCCTGAGATATATATTTTCACTGAACGATTTCAGGTCAACATTTGCCGCATCAATATATTTAAGGAAATACCTCAGCGGTTCTTCATTGATATAACCTGCGGTAACCAGTATATTTCTGATACCCCTTGAGGCAGCAATTTTTGCAGAATCATATGTATACTCAAAAAAAGTAATCGGTTCCGAATAAGTATAAGCAATTGACTGGCATGCTGCTTTTATGCAATTCTCAACCAGGTTGGCCGGCATCAGATCATAATTCTTCGTTTCAGTAGGAGAAGTCTGGGATATTGTCCAGTTCTGGCAGTTCAGGCATGCAAGGTTGCAGCCGGCTGTGGCAACGGAAAATGATTTTGATGTTGGAAGGAAATGATAAAGAGGCTTTTTTTCTACCGGATCAACATGAACAGCACACGGATTTCCGTAGGCTATCGTGTATAATTTTTCATTTTTATTAATCCGGTTGCGGCAGTCACTTAATTCATCCACCTTCAGCGTGCATTCATTCGGACAAATCATACATTTTACCCCTCTTGGTGTAACTTCATAAAAAAGTGCTTCTTTGCTCCATTTCCAGAGGTCATCAGATACCGGTAACAGTCTTTGCGAACCCGAAGCAAAAAGTCTAATACAGCCGGCACCGCATAATCCTCCCACACCCAGTAAGCTTCTTTTTAAAAATTCCCTTTTGTTGATTCTCATGATGGTTTATAATATCTCATTCTACGATCAGTGAAGGTATGACTTATAGTCATGCCCTCACTAATACTAAAATCATGCCGTACTCTGTCTTATGTGAAACAGATTGGCTCAATTTAGAGTCAATAAACATAATTTCTCCGGAATGAGAAAGTAATACCTGCACTAATGATGTTCAGGGCAGCAATAACAAATGAACTGTAAATAATACCCAGCAATGGTATCAATAACACGGAAACAAGCAAAGCACCGAAGGCCGAACCCAACAGGTCTGAACTGTACAGACCGGCCGCCCTGATTGATAACTTTTCTTTAAGAATAGCTGATCCAAGCGAAAACTGCATGCCGGTTGCAACAGAAATAATGAGTGTGAGACAGGCAAATAACACATGGATAAATAAACCCGGTATTTCAGTTTTATTGAAAATCAGGAATATAATGGGTAAAACCAATGCATATATAATGATAATCAACTGGATAAGCATAAAGGACTGAATGGAGGTTCTTATGATTTTCTCACGATATAATGCACCCAGCGCAAGACCTCCCATAAAAACCGTAATGATAATTCCGGTGTATTGATAGACATAACCATATAGTACCTGGAATGCCAGTATCAGAAGCAGTTCTATGGATGATCCGGCAAATCCGGCTGCAAAAATACCCAGTTGGACGGGCCTTAAACGGATAGCTGATATCAGGAAAACAAAAATGATCAGTCCCATGGGAAACCAGTAGTGGATGTTAAACTGACTCATCCAGTATTTCAGATGCTGGAAATAACAGACAGGCTTGAAATCGTTATTTACCGGTGCATCAGGATTCAACTGTTCCATGATGTAAGCACTTCGCTCGCCCAGCGACCACGATTCCAGGTAATACTGGTTCACATACAGATTATGAATACCTTTTTGTTCAACGAGTGCCGGAATATCGATATCCAGAAAGCTGTCTGAAGCAAGAAGGTAGTTTTTATTTCCCGGAATGATAAGGATATTGGGGAAAATTTCATGGAGTGTCCTAAAGATGATGGAATTTAGTTCATTCGCCTCAACGCTTACATAATTTATTGTTGAGGGGAGAGAAAGCGAAATCAGTCCGTGCTCGTTTAACCTTGCCCTGAGCAGTTTAAAATATTCAAGAGTATAATACCGGTTAACCTGGGCAGTAGTTGGTTCAGGAACCTGCATCAGTATCACATCGTATTTTTTCTGTATTGATTTCAGGTAAATTCTCGGATCCCGGATAATAATATTAACGCGTTTATTATCAAGCGTATTGGTCCATTTTCTACCAAGTTTAATGATCCAGGGATTGATCTCCACATAATCGATGTTTTCAACATCATACTTCAGAATTTCATCAATCATGCCTGATATCCCACCTGAGATGAGCAATATATTTTTTGGATCAGGATGCTGCAGCATGGCATAATGAACATCTTCCTCATTGGTAACCGGATCTCCGGTTGTAAACAGGAGTGAAGTATTCTCAAAAAAGTTTAATTGTTCCGCTGATCTTGTAATCGTAAGGTTACCGTATGGCGTATCTTCAAGATATACGAGCTCCTGGTTGGGATACAGTGCTTTTTTTATAAGTTTATCAATATTGAACAAAAAGATGGAAACGGTTAACAAAACTCCAATCAAACCAATGATCCATTTAAACCGGAAGGAATTCCTGTTTTCCCTGTTCACAAATAATAACAAAAGATTCAACAGTAACATGATACCCAGAATCTGGAGTGATTTCAGAAAATAAACAAGAACAAAGCTCAACAGTATCCCACCGGCAATGCTTCCGGTCGATTCAATTGCATAGGTCCTGTGGATCATGTTTCGTCTGTGATATTCTGAAAAAGATACCGACAGCCAGGTAAACAGGTAT
>CAZRHW010000349.1:0-4128 GCA_964599785.1 uncultured Bacteroides sp.
TAGTTATTCATATTTCAAGATGAGTTTTTAGATAATATTGATCATGATGAAATAATTAGAATATTTGAATTGATTTATGATAAGCTTAAAATTAAGATAGAGTATAGTATGCCTTCTTACAATAAAGTAGTTTCTTTAGCACTTTTGACAAAAATTATGTATCAAAGTGATTTTAAACCGTTTGTTGATGTTTGTTCAGAAAATGAATTTATAAGTTATTTAGTTTATCATTTACCATCTCCTGGAATAATGGACAATTCAATACAGTCTGTTATTCTTAAATATGCTGAGGAATTTTATGCCAGCAGCTAACATGCCGGTACCCGCCATGTCCTCCCACCAGGCAGAACAGGTTGTCACACCTTTTGCACTTCAAATAATAAAAATTTTCAATTCTAATTGTATTGATTTGTAAAGAGAAAATGTTTAATTTTAAATAATGAAAGCAAAAGTCCTGCCTGCCTTACGGCAGTCAGGCAGGCGCGCCAACCTGGCCAACCTAAAGATCGGCCACGGCGTTTACCGGCAAACATTAGGTGCAAATACCTGCCCTACCATTATAGTTATACACTCATTGGAACTAATAATTGATAGATTTTTGTAATTTTGAGGATTAATGACGACAAGAGATAAAATATTAGACTTCCTTTCCCGAAATAAAAAATACTTCAGGGAAAACTACCATATTATCAGGTTGGGACTATTTGGGTCCTATGCAAGAAATGAACAGAAATCAAACTCTGATATAGATCTTATTGTTGAATTCGAAAAAGATACAGAGAACCTCTATGATCTGAAAAACAAATTAAGGGCATATATTAAAAAAGAACTTAATGTCAATGTCGATATATGTCGTGAAAAGTATATAAAACCCAGATTTAAAGATTCCATTCTCAAAGAAACACTTTATGTTGAATAAAGACAAACATTGTTTTGAATCCATACTTGATTCAATCTCAAGGATTCAAGATTACGTAAAAGAATTCACCGATCCAGACAGTTTCAATAATGATTTCAAAGCCTTTGATGCTACAATGATGAATTTTGTTGTAATTGGAGAGATGGTCTCAAAGATTAGCAAAAAAACCAGATTAAATAATCCACAGATTGAATGGAATAAAATAAAAAGCTTTCGTAACATATTGGCACACGATTATTTTGGGATTGACGCTGAGGAAGTCTGGCAGATAATTCAAAATGATTTGCCGGTATTAAAGGATCAAATTAGCAAAATAATTAGGTAGGGCAGGTATCAGCATATAACATGCCGGTATACGCCATAGTCTCCCGCCGGCCTGACCAGGTTGTTATGCCTTTTGCAAATTAAATTCCGAAGTCTAATATTTCTGCCTGTATTGTTTTGTAATCCGAAAATTATTAATTTTAACCAAGCTGGGCAAAAGTCACATCAACCTGGGCCAATCCAGGTGAGGCCAAGGCCCATGCCGGCAACCGTTAGCTGTTATGCATATTAAAAAGATTTGGAACATATAAAAATAGTATATACTTTTGTAATATACTAAAACGATATATAATGAAAACACTTTCGCTGAAATTAGATGATAATATCTTCAACGATACAGAATCGGTTCTTTCCAGGCTAAAAAAATCGAGGAATAGATATATAAATGAGGCCGTTGATTTTTACAATAAGATTAACAAAAGAAAGATAATTGCCCGAAAACTTGCTAAAGAGTCAAAATTGGTAAGTTCTGAATCTTTAAGTGTCCTTTCTGAATTCGAAAAACTGCAAGATGAAGATTAGACAATTCGAAATCTGGATTGCTGATCTTGAACCACGACGTGGTAAAGAGACAGGCAAAATTAGGCCGGTATTAGTGGTCCAAACAGATCTTTTAAATCGAGTTCACCCTTCAACATTAATTTGTCCAATCACACCAAATATTCAAAGGCAGAGCGAAATTTTAAGGGTTAACATAAAAAAAGGCACTTTAAATCTTAAAGAAGGTCCTGATATAATGATAGATCAATTAAGGGTAATTGATAATCGAAGATTAATAAATAAAGTTGGGGAACTTCCAGAAGTATTGAGAATTAAGGTAAAAGAAAATATCAAAATAATTCTCGATCTTGAGTGAATGTACGCCAGCCAACATGCTGTTATACCTGCCGCCCGGCAATGTACTTTCCCCGTTGCTGATATTTCGTTGTAAAACATCAAATGTTTTAAATAAAAAGATCCTTCCACATAATCTGATAAACAGCAACTTGGTTTTTGAGATTATGAAAAAGCAAAATAATAATCCTTATTTTGTCACAAAATAGCCTTTCTGTACGACTTATTAATAAAGTATACTTTGAGCACGTTCGAAGAAATATATGCTGAAACCCATTTGACCATGTTTCGTGTCGCGAAAAAGATGATTGGTGACTGTGATGATGTTCCGGATATAATTCAGGAAGTTTTTATTGATCTGTTCAAGAAGCTAAACAATGGAAGTGAAATCAGGCATCCTAAAAGCTGGCTATATAGGGCAACATTTAACAAATGTGTTGATAATTTAAGAAAGCAAAAACGATTTCAAAATATTGAATCTATCGAAGATTGCAGGATCGAACAGGAATCATTAGAAAAACAGGAGATTAAGTCTGCGATAAACTCGGCTATTTCCAAATTAAAGCCCCGGGAAAAAATGCTCGCAATTCTTTATAGTGAAGGATACATCTATGGGCTTCAGATCCTGAAAAAGGCAGGTGGGGTTCCATTAAGATTGGTCCGGTTTAAAATATCAGGAAGTTAATTCATTATTAAAAAAAATGATGCAGTTAGTTGCCATACCTTTCCTCCTTGCAGAATAGGTCCCCGCAATCCCGATGGCTTTTGGGACGGGACAGATCTCATACCTTTTGCAATTCAATAAATTCTGTTGATTTAAATCCCGGGGAATTATTATCTTTAAATACCAATGTAAAATTTATAAAACAACGTGTTGTGCTATTGAATAATGTAAATTGTTAAATATGAAATTTTTATATAACCTTTATTATCACTATCATCGTCTTAAATAGCACAACATGTAAAAACAATAATCTTTTTTAACACGTTATAAATTAAAAATTATGAAAAGAAAATTATTTTTTAAACTTATGATGTTTGCGGTAATATGTTATGCTTATTCATTTTGTTATGCCCAGGAGAAAGAGCCGTTAATACGAAATGGGATTATACCTGAAAGAGACGTAAATGCAGACATCAGATTGATTGATTTAACCGGTTATTATACTGCAGCACTTGATGATGATTGGCTGGTATCAGCGGGAGCAAACTTAAAAAGATTACCTAAAGGAATTCAGGAATTTGATAATGTATTATTTGATGTAAGAGGGGTTATTCAATTAGGAGGTTTAAGTTTGTATAAGGAATCTGATTATCCTGAAAAAGAACAAAAGACGAAGTATCCCGGTAAGGTTAATGATATTAAAATAAATCAGAAAGCATCAAAAATTCATTTTTTACATGCATGTGCTTGGAGTGAAGAAAATAATGTAGAAGTTGGAAAGTATATCATTCATTATGAAGATGGTAATTCAATTACTATTTCATTAAAATATATGGATACTTTACGTGACTGGTGGTTTAAACCGGAAGAAAAAATGCCGGGAAATGCCACACAGGCATGGACCGGATTAAATGATTTAACTGAAAAACTCGGATATCAGATATCTTTATTTAACTACACGTGGGAGAATCCGTTTATTGATAAAACAATAAAATCGATCGATTATGTTTCAACACTGTCTAACGCAGCACCTTTTCTGATAGCTATCAGTTTATGAAAAGTGCACATCGGATTCAATAAAAATAATGGCTGAAACAATGAACGGGATAAAATACAGGCAAATAGGAATTATCCATTCTCCGTTCAAAGAACCAAGAGGTACACCAATCCAGCCAACAGCGGCAAGTGGTATAGACGGATCGGTTGAAATCTTCCAGGAATATACTGAAGGTTTGGAAGACCTTGATGGTTTTTCTCATGTCATTTTAGTATATCACTTCCATTTGTGCAAAGAATCATCATTGAAAATAAAACCATATATGGATAACCAGGCACGTGGAGTATTTTCAACACGTGCTCCCTGCAGACCAAATCCAATTGGTATTTC
>CAZRHW010000350.1:0-4116 GCA_964599785.1 uncultured Bacteroides sp.
ATATAAATTTATATTGTACCTTGAAAATTGAAATAAATAAAATGAATAAACATGAATACAAGAAGGAATTTCATTAAAAAAACGCTGTTAACCTCCGGTGTTGTTTTTACAGGTGTTTCGGGATTTTCAGCCTGTAATGTTACTGGAGAAAAAGAACTGAAACACTGGGATGTGATTGTTGTAGGGGGTGGTCCCGGTGGTGTTCCTGCTGCTGTTGCAGCTGCCAGAAACGGCATGAAGGTCTTATTAATTGAAAGATACGGTTTTCTGGGAGGGATGGCCACTACTGCCCTCGTACATCCATATATGACTTATAAAGCAGGTGACCAGATTATCATCAAAGGACTTTTTGAAGAGTTTTTAAATAAACTTCAGGAAGGCAATGCCATATTGAATGACAGGGCTCACTTTGATGCCGAGCCAATGAAATGGATCCTGGATCATTTTGTTCTTGATGCAGGTGTTGATCTGCTTCTTCATACCAGTGCTATCGGTGTTTTAAAGGGCGGGGATCAGATTAAAGCTGTCAGAGTCTTTTATAAAGAAGGGGTTGAAGATCTCAGTGCCGATGTGTTCATTGATTCAACAGGTGACGGTGACATCGCTGCATGGGCTGGTACACAGATTGAGATCGGGCGCGAAAGCGATGGCGGATGCCAGCCGATGACCGCGAGCTTCCGGATGGCAAATGTGAACGTTGAAGATATGCCCGGAAAAGAAGAAATATGCAGGCTGTATGATGAAGCCAAGGCAAGGGGTGAAATAGATAATCCGAGAGAGGATGTGCTGTATTTTAAATCTGTTCATCCTGATGTCATCCACTTCAACACTACCAGAATTATAGGGAAATCATCGCTGGATAGCTGGCAAATGACCGATGCTGAAATCGAAGGAAGAAAACAGGTAGATGAAATGGTCATGTTCCTGAAAAAATATATCAAAGGATTTGAAAATGCCTATCTGATGAAAATGGGAGCACAGATTGGTGTACGTGAATCAAGAAGAGTGATTGGGAAGTATATCCTCACGGCAGAGGATGTCCTGGAGGCAAGGCATTTTGATGATGGGATAGCCTGTGCTTCCTATAACATTGATATCCATAATCCGGCCGGAACAGGTACGGAATTAAAAAGCCTTAAACCCGGTACTTATTACCAGATTCCTTACCGGTGCCTGGTGCCAAACAAAGTTGACAATCTGATTGTTGCCAGCCGCTGCATTTCGGCCGATCATGCTGCCCATTCCTCCCTCAGGGTTCAGCCTATCGTCTGGGCAATTGGCCAGGCAGGCGGTACAGCAGCAGCCTTATGTGTTAAAAATAAGATAAGACCTGAAGAGGTTGATAAACAGGAATTAAGAAACCTTTTGGCAGAACAGGGAGCTTTTATCTGAAGCAAAAATCCGGAAATTTCTTAGGGACCCCCTCTGTCAGCTTTGCGGATATGGGGGTATTTAAAAAGTCCGAAAATTTTTATTTCTCGCTGATTCCGCAGATTCCTGCCTGCCGGCAGGCAGGTAAACGCAGATTTCGCTGAACATAAAGCTCTGGTTATGAAACATCTGCGAAATCTGCAATTTTCTCTGCGATCCCGAAAATTATTGGGACTGCGAGAAGCCTTAAACAGATTTTTTATCGAATAAAACCAATTTATCAGTTATAATGCATCCCCGAAGAAATGTTCTTGTGAATACAAAAATATTATATGCATTGAGATTTTTGGTCTTCACTTACTATTTTACAGGATTTAAAATCTCCTTCAACACCTCCTTCTTCTCCGGCCTGCTTTCCAGTTGTTCCCACGACCAGAAAAATACACCGGAAGAGGGAGGTTTCAATGCTTCAATAACAGATTCTTCAAATTCCTCTTTAGTAAGAGGTTCTGTCAAATATGCCTCGTTGACCTGAATACTTGGAATAATTTTACAATCAGCCTGTTCATCGATATCAGTAACCACTGAATTGATCCATGCCGGATCCTGCCTGACCATATGAGCATAAGTCATAGGTGAGATAATGTCTGTATATTCTGTAAGAGCAGAAAAATCCTGCGCAACAATTCTTTTGATGGCATGATCAAAATCATCTTTTCTCCACGGTACAACATGCAGGTTCACTTTAATTTCAGGTTTTATCTTTTTTACTTCCGTCACAATATCTTTTACCATTGCTGTAATAAGCCCACATTTCCAGTCAGTCCACTCATCTGAATGGCTTGTCCGGATCCATTCAGCAATTGCCTTTGAATCCTCCAGGGAATCCGGGATCATAATCTGCGTTTCGGCCTTAAACCTCTCCAGGCAATGAGAACAAAAACATGTATTTGGAATAGAATCCGGGTGACGATCGGGATACACTTTTTCCCAGAAACAGAAGTAACGGATAAAATCGAGACTGATGCCATCAGGATCAAGCTCCCGGATAAGTTCATTAATATATTCAACTTTCTGATTATTAAAATCTTTCCTTGAAGGACATACAAACTCAACCCATTCTTCAATGGCTTTTTTACCTTTATTTGTAATAGCATATAAATCCGGATCTGATTCCAGGGTAGTGGGATCATAATAAACAGGCAAAATGATAAAGGTCTGAATATGATGCTGTTTTGCCAGTGAACTGAATTCATCGCCAAATACTGATGGGCTTGCAAAAACTGTATTGATTCCCAGTTCTTCCCATTCTTTGAATAGCACATTCAGCTCCCTGTCGATTTGATATACCTTCACTCCTATCATCATATGTGATTCATCCTGAACATCCTGTTTCTTCCAGCAGCCCTGGATAATAAATGTCAGGACAAGAAAGATCATCAGATAATAATATCTCATTTTATTTATTTATAATTTTTTGTATAGAATTTAGAACGATTTTCTGAAGTCTGAAGCCAGATAATTGAATTATTTAATGCTTATGCAGAAGTAACTTCCTGAATGGTATGCTGCATAAATTCACATGCCAGCTGTGCATTTTTGTCGGCAAATTCAATCCCTACAGTCTGCCCGTCGACTACAGGCAATGGATGGCACAACTCATAACTCATATATCCCGAATATCCAATCTCATGCATCGCCTGGATGAAGGGCTTGTAGTAATCCTCCCCAATGATTCTGCCTCCGGCCTCTCTCTCATACTCTCCACCGAAATGTGACAGCACCTGGAGATCACCCACTGCCTTTGCTGCCTTTTGTATATTTTCCGGACTTTTGTCTACCATGATCGGGACATCCAGTGATACTTTCAGGTTTGGGGAATTGACCTCCTCAACCATCCGAAGAACATCGGTATAATCCCTTACAACAGGTTTATGATTCTGCAATGCAAGGATAACGCCAGCTTCCTCAGCATACTTTGCACTTTCGGCCATACCTTCACGGCACCACGCCCAGATTTCTTCCCCGGTGAATTTTTCGTGAGTGTAGTTCCAGATATCCCTTGCAATATCATATTGTGCAATCTGAGGATGTTTCGTTATCCCGGTCCAGCCAAAGAACATTCTTAAAGTTTTTGCACCCAGGTCAGATGTCATCCTGATCAGATCTTTAACATAGGCTATCTGGCACTCCCGGTACTCAGGGATAGGACTGCTGAAATCATTGTTAGCTGCAACACCGTATATCTCAATACCCTCCCCGTCAGCCAGTGTTCGTAATTCTTTGCAACGCAGTGTCGGCCAGTCCAGCGGATTGCCATGCGGACGTTTACCATCAATCTCAATCCCGGAATAACTATATTCCTTGGCCTTTTTTATCATATCTTCAAGTGAAAGGGCCTCTCCCCGGTACCAGACCCCAAGATAAGTGATGCTGTATAATCCAACCCTGATGTCGGATTTCTTTTGAGTACTGCAGGATAATGCACCGGCACCCGCCATTACTCCGGCGGTGGCAGCAAGTGAAGTGGTGACAAATTTTCTTCGTTTCATTTTAAAAAGTTTTAGGTTAAATATTTTGTGGGAATGTAAGCCACGAATTCACGAATCAGAAAGGAATTAAATTCCCATCATCAGTGAAAATTTCAACAGGTTCTGAAAGAATGGTAATATTCCCGATTAATTCAAGTCGCTTAACTGCCACAGTCGATACCCACAGTTCATCCAGATGTTTTGTGTCCCTGAT
>CAZRHW010000351.1:0-4109 GCA_964599785.1 uncultured Bacteroides sp.
CGAGAATCGAAACAAAAACGAAATTCGAAACAGCGAGAATCGAAACAAAAACGAAATTCGAAATCTCAAGAACCGAATTAAATCCGAAACCCGAAACTGGCCTATGCTATCATAGATCTCCCTCTTACCCGCATTCAGGAATACAATGGTCTATATCATGGATTGTCAAAATGAAAGAATTGGCTGAGTAATTCTTTTACTACTTTCTCCGAAAAACCGTTTTCTTCAAAATTGTTTCTGGTTATTTCAAATTTCGATTTTCAGTAGTTTCGGATTTATTTCGAATTTCGATTTTCTGAAGTTTCGAGTTTAATAATTATCTATAACTAATTATTCCAAAAGGTAACAGTAGCCTATTTAAATAGGTTTTCCATTTTTAAGCAGATATTCCTCCGCTTCACCACACCATATCCCCTTATTTTTTCCGACTATATCTGCAAGATCTTTAAAGAAGGAATCATTTTCTCCTTTTTTACGGAAATCCTCAATAGCGGTGAGACCCAATGAGATATTTGTATACATGAGTTTCTTTCCGCCCGGTATTTCAGGCAGGCGTTTTGTGGTATCGATCACAGCATCCAACCCCCCGATATGAGTCACCATGACGGCCGGATTAATGCGGCCTTGCCCCATCAGGTCAAGAGCTTCCTTCATATCATCCGTATTACCGCCGCTGGTACCCATAACATGTGTAAAGGCATAATGTACATTGTAGAAGTTAAGTTCGGCACTGAAATCCTGATTTTCCGGTCCGGCAAAAAAATTCAGGCATCCGTCGAATCCAAGAATCTGGTCAGCCTGGACAACAACCTGTCTGACGGGGGCAAACACGAATACATCATCATATCCTTTTCCCCCTGTCAATTCTTTCAGATAACCAACCGGGTCAGAAAAGTTTCGTGTATTAACATAGATGAGTTTTACGCCATTTTTCTTTGCATCTTCCACTGTATGTACCCTGGCTGCACGTTCCAGCCTGTGGTCATCAATATCCGTGACAACAAGTAAACCCGGTTTCCTGTCACGGTGTATGGCATAATCAATGGCACCGAGTCCCATAGGACCAACCCCTGCGAGGATGGCCATATGACCACCTTCCCTGATATCCATCTGGTGAACATATGACCCATAGTTCGTATGATAACTGGCATGAAATGCACCAATGATACAGGAAAGGGGTTCGGAAAGGGAGGCCAGGAAAAAATCCCTGCCGCGATAGGGGAGGAGGCAGTTCATTTCCATTACTTCATTGGGAATAATGATATAGGTAGCATCTCCACCGATATAGTTGAATGAATACCCCGGGGCATCCAAACTTCCTTTGTAGTTCAGGGCCGGCTGGATGGAAAATTTATCACCAGCTTTGAAAAGGTATTGCCATTTCTTCCCGACCTGTACTAATTCGCCTGCAAACTCATGTCCAATAATGGTGGGATTGATATACACATCATCAGGTATTCTCTTGTGATCAGCTCCCTGCTTCGTAGCTTTATATGAAGACATGCAGATACTGTCGGATACAACCCGTGCCAGTATTTCATTATCTTTCAGGGGAGGTAACTCGAATTCTTCCAGTCTCAGGTCATTTTTCCCGTATATTCGCACAGCCTTGGTTTTCATCAGAAAATATTCATTTTAGTAATTGCTGTTTATTCCAGCTTGCACTTTTTGATGATTTCTGATCTGATGAGGTTATGATTTTCGATAATTTCATAAAATTGATCAAGGTACTTCACCATTTCAGTTTTCTGATATTTATCAAGAAGTTCAAAGTTATGAACCAATGTATAAAAGCTTGCTTTCCTTTGTTTGTATAGCTCCACGATTTCCATTAAATCTTCTTCGGGAATACAAAATCCCCTGTAAACCCTCTGCCGGACGGATTTGATATCCAGGCGTTCATCAGGTATCGCATAATCAGTATTAACCATTCCTGAGTAATCAAAATCGAAAGGAACAGGTAAAGGTTCAAATTTTGAAGGATCTTTTAATTTATAGAGTTTAACATTATGAAGATTGGGAACAGCCCAGTCTGTATTTCCTATCATGTACTGGAAAACAGCCATGATATTGGCAATTTCATAATCGGTCTGGTTCAGGAATATACCTTTAAGTTTCACCGGGTATGCATCAATGCGGTTTGCCAGGCTTTTATTTGATTCAACGATAAAGCCATATCTGATAATCGGTTTCTTCTTCCCTGTATTATCAATGTAATGAATTTCCAGTAACCTGACACGGAAACTGTAATCCGTCAGCAGATTATACATTTTATAACAGAGGTATTCCTTCAGAACGTATTGTTCGTATATTGTCGGACTCTTGCAGTGTGTAACCAGCTTCAGTTTATTGATTTCCGGTGTAAAAATATGATCCGTATCAGATTTCGCGAATTTAATTTCAAACGGAGGGAATATGCAATGATTTTTCCGGAATTCACCGCGGGGTTTAATTTTTATATGTTTTGTGCATAAGATACTATCTTCCAGATAAACAGAAAGATTGGCAGGAACAGATATATCCTGATATTTGACTTTGAAGAATTCTTTAAAGTCCATTTCAATATAGAGAACAAGGGGAGGTTCCGGTATATAGGGGTCAACTTTCCTGAAAACGTCAAAATATTCAATAGATATGGTATCGGCTGATTCCGGGATCGTATCCGGCTGGGAATAGCAGAATGATCCCGAGGAGATGAGACAAATTAATAATTGAATTCTGTATAAACTATTCATTTCATCATAATCTGTCCGCCGGTGACCGGTAAAGCCTGTCCGGTTTCGTATTTCTGATCAATCAGGTAATAGATGGCTTTCATGATATCAGCCACAGAACAACTACGTTGCATCGGGACTAATTGCTCATAATATTTCCGGACATCTTCAATTGTTCTGGCACCCGGTACTTTACCAGCATCAAGGTATTGCCTGAACAAACCGTTTTCCGGATCAGACCAGAGTGGTCCTTCAAAATAGTTCCCGGGACAAACGGCATTCACTTTAATATTATAGTCCAGCAGTTCAAGTGCAAATGATTGAGTCAGTCCGATACCACCGAACTTGGCACCGGCATATGCAAAATTCTTTTTACTTCCGGTGAGACCGGATTTGGAGTTGACCTGTATGATATCTGTATAATAATCGTTTTTATAATTATGCTGGATCCTGAGGATCTCTGACGAATATTTAACACACAGGTAGTATGCTGAATAATTCACTCTTGTTATTTTATCAAAAGTATCCGGATCCATTTCTTCCAGGCTTCCCGCATAGAGGATACCGGCATTACTGATCATCAGATCAAGACCTCCAAATTCCCTGACAGTCGTTAAAATCATTGATTTAACAGATTGTAGATCAGAGACATCAACAGTTATATTTATACATCGATTCTTACTATCCGGCATATTCAGTTTTTCAGCAAGCTTTTTTCCCTTCTGTTCATTCAGGTCGGCAATTACGACGTTTGCCCCATTCCTGAAGAGGTCTTCAGCGATGCCTGCTCCGATGCCCTGTGCACCTCCCGTTACGATAGCAATCTTGTTTTTAACCCGGCCTGTCATTTCTGTTCCTTGCGAAATGTGTTGCCTGTACCGTTCAACTTCCCAGTTATCAATGAAGGCAATCTGTTTTTGATTCATGAACCTTGGACCACCAAAATTCTCTGTGAAAAGGCTTATCTTCAACAGATCTTCATACACATCCAGGGCTATTTCGGCTGATCTGCTGTTTTTTTCAGCAGCTATCAGACCAAAATCCTTTATCATGATAATCCGGGGAGAATATTTATTTTTTCCCTTGAAAAGAGTTATTTCCTTTTTTGCAGATTGAATGATGTCATCCTGATCACCATTATGATTAATATAAAGAAAACGGGATTTACAATAAACAATCATATCGGGAGTGAATGGTAAACCGGCTTTTTCAAATACAGTTTCTGAACTGTAAAAATGCCGGATAAGGGAATTATGCCTGTATTTCAGAATTTTAGCCTGATCATCAGATAATAACATTCTTAAAGCCGGGAGGATGGTTTTGATCTTTTTGTGATCTGGCAGTTTCTTTATAACATGCTTCTCATTCACATGGCTATTAATGGTTTTGATTATA
>CAZRHW010000352.1:0-1664 GCA_964599785.1 uncultured Bacteroides sp.
TCCTGTTTATGCGTGTAAAATCCAATCCGGGTTGTATTCCTGAAGGGATTGGGTGTGGCATCCAGTACTGAAAAATCTATTCCGGAGAAATCATCAAGACCTGCCTGTTCATGGATGGTAATGGTTAAGGAGGTGTCATCTACAACAGGATTTCCTGGTACGGTAATCTTCAACAAACTGGAATAAATAAATGGAATAACGCGTATTTTAAGATCAAATGTACCAGGGGAAGCAGGGATTCCGCTTAATAATATACAATAAGCCGTATCGACATAAAATGTATCTCTGTTCGCAATCCAGTTTAATCCGGGTGGAAGATTTCCTACAGTATCAATAACAATCTTAACAATTTCAACCATGGCAGTTCCGAATGGAGCTTCATAAGGAGGAATAACAGTGAAAACTTCTTCGTACTGTTCATTCACATATCCATCCGGTAAGATCAACGGGCATATTTCACCAGGCATCAGGGTGTCTTTGCAGTGCACTGTGTCCGGGACGCACTGTGCCAGAACAGACTGAAAATCAAGGATAATTATGAAAACGATAAAGATTGGAACCATCAATCTTTTCATAGTTGTCAATTTGTCATACAGAAATATGAAACCTGGTTTGATGATGTAAATATATTAAAGAAAAGTACCCCTGTCAATTTAAACAGCATTTTTTCTTCTATCCCACGGATGAAATTTCATCCAACGGAAGATCCGGATTAAAAACATTGAACCAGTGCTGATCTCCACCAGGAATAATACTTATCTTCAAGTTCCTCGATCGGAGGGAACTGATAAAATAAAAAATCCTTCTGATCACCGATATAAAATCCGTTTTTTATACAACGGTATGACAATTGACCGTGGAAGCAGCGCAAAACTGTTTTCGTCTGTCTTTCAGGCGATTGCTGTAGTTTTACAAGGCAATCCCGAAGATGATCCGGATTAGGATAGGGAAGATTATGCAGAGGTGCATTTGGATCTGTTGACATCTGTCCAATCTGCATGTCTGCAAAAAATATTTTTGGCGCATATACTGGTCTGGAAGGGTCGGTCAGGAATTTAACAAATTCAGGTGGAGATAACTTACTGGCCACACGTGTTGTAATAGGATTGAACTGCTGGTAAAGATGGGTTTCATCATTGGAAGATCTGTATTCGGCAGGTTGAAGTTCTAAAACTTTTCCATCATCAGTAACCAGGTACAGATTTTTCAATGCAGAGACAGGGGTATTTTCGAAGACTCTGTAAATAGACAGGTAAACAGATCTTTTTGGTACCCCATCCTCATAAGGTATCAATCTCTGTTCTACATGATTCCACGGGAAATTCTTTATTTTTTTAGCATCAACTTCAAAAAAAATTGCCTGTCCACGGATATTTTTTTTTGTTCCGACGGCCAGGTAATTCCCGAATTCCGGAGGTGGCAGGTGCGAAGCTACCAGGGATTCGGGTGTAGCAGACAAATAGAAATATTGTTTCATGGTTTCCCGGAATTTAATGAATTAGATAAAATTAGTCAAGGATAAAGTAAAAGTCAATAGTTTTGTGAAAAATACTGTTAATATTTTATGTGCAGGAGAAATTCAAGGAGGTGGGGAAAAAGTCACAATGGCAGCAATAGTCGCAATGTTCTCCTTTGTGTACTATTGTGCTGTAACCTGCAGGCAG
>CAZRHW010000352.1:1674-4102 GCA_964599785.1 uncultured Bacteroides sp.
GTTCAAAAATTTATATTAACCACAAAATATAACAAAGGATACAAAGGACTTTTAATACGGCCTCATCAAAAGGGGAGTAGTCCTAAGACTATTTATTATGGATATGGTGCCGAACGCTTTCGGGATTTATAAAAGAATGGAATTATTCAAAGATTAATAATAATATTAACCTGAATTATTTCTTGAAATAGTGGCTTCTCGAATTAAAGAAATTCCTATATCTTTATCCTTCGTTTTTTGAAAATATGACTGAACGGGCCACATTATTCTTTTTTATTGAAAATAAATTAACAAATCCTGACAGGATAATGGGGTCCGTCGGATTAATTTTTAAATTTAAATAATAAAAAAAGGAGAATAAATCATGGAGAGTAATCTATTCTGGTTTGTTCCTTCAGCTTCAGCCGTGGCTTTGATATTTGCCTGGTATTTTTTCCGTACCATGAAAAAGGAGAGCGAAGGAACGGACACCATGAAGCGCATCGCTTCTCATGTCAGAAAAGGAGCAATGGCTTACATCAGGCAACAGTACAAGGTTGTTGGTATTTTTTTCATTGGGTTGACAATTGTTTTCTCTCTCCTCGCCTATGTGTTCCACATGCAGAATCCGTGGGTGCCATTTGCTTTTCTTACCGGAGGATTTTTTTCGGGGCTTGCCGGTTTCTTTGGCTTGAAAACAGCTACATATGCATCAGCCAGGACAGCGAATGCAGCACAGAAATCCCTGAATTCGGGATTGAGAATTGCTTTTCGCAGCGGGGCGGTCATGGGACTGGTTGTGGTTGGATTAGGATTATTGGATATTTCTCTGTGGTTCATTTTGTTGAATTATTTTATTGACCTGGGGCCTGGAGAAAAGCTGAGTGTTATCACAACAACCATGCTAACCTTCGGTATGGGAGCATCCACACAGGCTTTGTTTGCAAGGGTTGGTGGCGGGATCTTTACCAAGGCTGCGGATGTTGGGGCTGACCTTGTTGGCAAGGTTGAAGCCGGGATTCCCGAAGATGATCCGAGAAATCCGGCTACTATTGCCGATAATGTTGGTGATAATGTTGGAGATGTTGCAGGAATGGGAGCAGACCTTTATGAGTCATATTGCGGATCCATACTCGCCACAGCAGCCCTGGGAGCGGCTGCTTTTCACCTCGATCCTGTCCTGCAGTTTAAATCTGTGCTGGCCCCGATGCTGATTGCAGGGGTAGGCATCCTGCTTTCAATTCTTGGAATATACATTGTCAGGACAAAAGAGGATGCTACCCAGAAAAATCTGCTAAACGCACTGGGCAGAGGTATCAATATAAGTTCTTTATTAATTGTGATATTTTCCTGGCTTATACTTTATGTACTTAAAATGGATAACCTCTGGGGTGTCTGGGGTGCAATTGTAACGGGATTGGTAGTGGGGATTGTTATTGGTAAGGCCACTGAATATTTTACTTCAGAAGAATACCGGCCCACCCAAAGAATTGCTGCAAGTTCTGATACAGGTCCTGCTACTGTAATTATAACGGGTATCGGAATTGGAATGTTCTCCACTGTCATTCCGGTTCTTGCTGTTGTCACCGGGATCATTTTTGCATTTCTGTTTGCTTCAGGGTTTGATTTTGCAAATATGGGCATGGGGCTTTATGGTATCGGTATTGCTGCTGTAGGGATGTTATCGACGCTTGGTATCACACTGGCTACCGACGCTTACGGCCCGATTGCTGATAATGCCGGCGGGAATGCCGAAATGAGCGGCCTTGGTCCAGAAGTAAGGAAAAGAACAGATGCTCTTGATTCTCTTGGAAACACAACTGCTGCCACGGGTAAAGGTTTTGCCATCGGATCAGCCGCACTCACTGCACTTGCATTGTTAGCTTCATATATCGAAGAGATTAAAATAGGGATCAAACGATTGTTGGTTGAAACCGGCTGGACCGAGTATGTTTTCCCCAACCATACTGTTGTAACATCTCCTGCCCAGATTGACCATCTTGGATTTGCCGATTTCATGGATCTGTTTAACGTCCATCTGATGAATCCGCTGACCCTGGTTGGTATCTTTATCGGAGCCATGATGGTCTTCATGTTCTCCGGACTTACAATGAATGCTGTGGGGCGGGCGGCCGGCAGGATGGTTGAAGAGGTCCGCCGTCAGTTCAAGGAGATAAAAGGGATTATGGAAGGTAAAACTGAACCGGATTATGCTCGATGTGTTGCCATCTCCACGCGCGGTGCACAGATTGAAATGATCGCTCCCTCGATGCTGGCAATTGTTATTCCTATTATCGTCGGATTTATATTCGGAATTGCAGGATCAGTTGGACTGCTGGTTGGAGGATTGAGCACAGGATTTGTCATGGCTGTGTTTATGGCAAATACCGGTGGTGCCTGGGATAATGCAAAGAAATATATTGAAAAAGGACATCATGGTGGCAAAGGC
>CAZRHW010000353.1:0-4081 GCA_964599785.1 uncultured Bacteroides sp.
AATGATACATCATAATAAAAACACTCTAAACAAAAGCATAAACCACTGTCATCAACCGACATTTTGTTTTCAAATTAGCAATAATGGCTGCCATCCAGAAAATAAAGGCAATCAATATTTTATTATCTGTGAGATCTTTTCCAAAAGGAAATCCTGTCCACAAATCACCGAAAGCAAACTTCTGTATAACCGGCCCGAGTATCAAACCTCCAATGATCAGCAGGATGAGGGTCATCCATGAGAATAACCGGTAAGGGGAATAATTATACATTGCAAAAAAGCCTGTTACAGTAGAGAATAACATGGCAGTGAAAATAAATAAGATATGTGGTATCAGGATATATCCCGGTACTCTTCCTTTAAAGCGGATGATCACTGGCCGGTTATTAACCCTGAGTGTCTCTGTCTCAGTTTTTAAAATCAGATAATATTCAAGTTTTCCGGCAGGAGGCTGTTGAGGAAGATAGCCGGTTAACAGGTCTTTCTCCCGTTGCATAAAGATGGTATCCCAGGATTCATTGGTGGGAAATCTGCGGTAAATCAGAAATCCCCGGAGGGGCTTTTTAACCTCTTTGATCCTGACACGTTTATCTGTTTCTCCGCCCTGACTGGTGGGCAGGCTTATTTTTATGGTTTGATCCCCCAGACTAATTTTAAATACCTCGGGGTAGGTAGGTCCTGTAAGTCGTTGATAAACAGCCGCTCCCAGTGTAATCAAAATAGATATTATCCAGATCAGTGACTTTTTCATACATTATAACTGAATAAGGAGATCAAGCTGTTTATCGTCTCTTCTGACTGTAACGATGATTAACTGGCCGCGATTAATCTTTTGCAGACGAAACATGTAATCGTATACGTTATTAACCGGTTTACCATCGATTGTAAGAATGATATCTCCTTTCTTCATTCCTCCAAGGTCAGCAGGTTTACCCGGAGTAACAAATTCAACACGCATTCCTTCGGTATCATCGGTTGATGTAATATCAGGCATGATGCCGAGTGCCACTTTACCTGCCCTGTACCTTCCTGAAGGCATTGACCTGGGCCCTGCTTCGCGGAAGGTAAGCATTGAATCGAGTCGTGCTATGGAATCAATCAAATCATATGCAAAATCAGCAACAAGAACCATGTCAGCATAATTAAGTTTATCCGGACTGTCACCCGGTGTATGGTAATCGGCGTGAACACCGGTAGTAAGAAATAAAACAGGGATATTTTTCCCATAAAAAGAGGAATGATCAGACGCACCAAAACCTTCCGGACTCATCATTAACTGGATACTGTCAGCGGCAGCGAAATATTGTAAAATACCTTCTGACTCAGCCGAGGTGCCTGTGCCACTAACCTGCAAATGCTTGTCACGCATTCTGCCGATCATATCAAGGTTCATCATCAGGCTGACCTTTTCAAGGGGAACCAGCGGATTTTCAGTAAAGAATCTGGAACCAAGAAGGCCCAGTTCCTCGCCGCCGAAGGCTATAAAAAGTAAGCTCCTGTCGGGCTGTTGTCCGGATGATGCAAATCGTTCTGCAATTTCTATAATTCCTGTTACTCCTGAAGCATTGTCATCTGCTCCGTAATGTATGGCAGAAGAATCCCTAAGGCGGCTGGATGATCCCGGACCTCCAAATCCAAGATGATCATAATGTGCCCCAAGAATGATATACTGCTCCTTTTTTACCGCGTCGGATCCTTCAATTACCGCAATTACGTTATAGGTTTTTACTTTATGAGGAATTACATTTGCAGAAGCTTCAATTGTGACACCAGTAAGAAAGGAGCGGGGACGGCGTTTTGCATTCAGCTCCTTTTCAAGGTGTTCAATCGTCTGGCCGGAAACTTTGAGCATCCTGTCTGCTACCTCTCTTTTAATATGAATGGCAGGTATACCTGTCTGACTTTCCCTGGATCTTAATGTCATTAACTCATCATCCGGATCGAATAAGGGACCCGAAACAAAAAGAATACCGGCAGCCCCCAGATCTCTGGCTACCATGGCTTTATCCCGGTCATTACTGTATATATCAAATATGGAGGTCGATTTGTCCGGTTCAGGATTCCCCCTGAGCACCATAACCCATTTCCCGGTAACATCGATGCCTGTAAAATCATCCCATTTGAGGTCTTCCTGGTTAATATCAAAACCATATCCGCAAAAAATCACTTCAGATGTAACATCTGCATTTGAAGAAAATGACGCCGGGGTAAAATCTTTTCCATGTTCAAAGGAATATCCATTAAATGTCAGCATATTACTGTCGCCTGCCTCAATGAAAGTGACGATTTCATAGTCCTGCAAACCATCGGCAGTAATCCATTGCAGTCCGGCTTTTTTAAATTCGTTGGCAATGTATCTCGCTGTAACAATATCTTCAGGGGTTCCGGGATATCTTCCTTTTAATGAATCAGATGCCAGAAATTCAACATGGGCAGTAAGTTCTTCGGCAGTAATTTCAGGATTCCTGTCCATCCTTGTGCAGGATGCAAGGACGAATATTGATAATGATATGAGTTTGATAATCCTTCTCATAATTTAAAATTATTTAAGGGCGTAAATATAGAACAAAAAATAAAATATTCCTTTCAGGTGAGGAAACAAAGAAGACTGGAAGAAAGGAAGAATCGTAAATTGGTAAATTAGTGAATTGGTGTGTGTGTACTGGGAAAATAGTGTGATGTAAGATTTAATTAGGTTGTGACACAGCCCCATTAGCCTGGGATTGAAACGAGTCATCCCGACGATGCGAAGCGAGGAGGGATCTCCCTGTCTGTTTTACGATTATTTCTTTAATGCATAAATCCCGGCACCAACTAAATAAATCATACCTGCCACAAGGACTAAGAAACTGGCTTTTACACCAATATTAGCACTTATCATCCCCATTATCGGTGGAACAAATGCACCTCCTGAAACAGCCATGATCATCAGACCGGAAACCTCATTCGAACGATCAGGCATTTTTTCGACAGCGATCGAAAAGATTAACGGAAAGAGGTTAGCAGAACCAAGCCCGACCATGAAAATTGCGATTTGAGCTACCAGAAGAGACGGAGTCAGTAACATGCCTGCAAGGCTTACAAATGCCACTATAGCTGTTAAGAGTAAAAATCGCCTGGAAGATATCCAGTTTAAAAGTACTGCACCCGAAAACCGACCAATCATCAGCGCAGTAAAATAGACACTGATACCCAGAGACGCACGCTCGAGCGTGAGGCCAAATTGATTTTGCAGGAAGTTTGCAATATTTGCATTCATACCCACGTCGGCTCCAACCAGCACAAAAATCCCTAAAACCATCACCACAATAAATTTGTTTTTCAGCAAACTGAAACAACTTTTAAATGTGGCTGCAGCATGACTGGATTTTGTCTCTTCAATACGGGTAAGGTATAGCCATATTACAGCTAATACCGATGTGATTGCATAAATGGCAAAAACCAGCTTCCAATTACCAAACAGCGCTGCCATCATGGTCGTAATGACAGGCCCCAACAATGAAACAATCGATTTAATAAACTGGGACAGGCTCATAAAACTGGAATACTTTTCGCGAGGTGCCACATCATGTAGCAATGGATTGGCCGATACCTGGACAATCGTATTCCCGATACCTAAAACAATAAATGCCACGAGCATTACAGGGAATGAATAATGGAAAAAGGGAATAATCATTCCCAATCCGGTAAATAGCATCCCGATGTTCAGCATTCGCCTCTTGCCGAATTTATCCTGTAAAATCCCGGAAGGAACGGATAAAAGAAAAAACCAAAACAGCGCCATTGATGGAATGAGCTGAGCAAGATCATCGGTCAACGCAAAATCTTTTTTGATAAAGCCGGTAGCAACACCAACAATATCTATAAATCCCATCACAATGAAGGACATAAAGACAGGAAGTATTTTTCGAAGTCCGGTTTTTGAATTTTGCACAGATTTCCCTCTACTTTAATTTATAATTCGAATCATATGAACCAAAAAAAAGATAAAAAGACATAATTAACCTAAGTTGCTAGTTACAAGTTATCCCGATAAATCGGGACAGGTTAATGTGTTATAAATCAAAACATTAATTAAATG
>CAZRHW010000354.1:0-4050 GCA_964599785.1 uncultured Bacteroides sp.
AAAAAGGGATGCCAGGCCAAGGGCATAACTTAAAAACCATTTATAATGCCATCTCAGGTAAGTGATAAATCCGACAACAGGCAGAAAAAGGGAATACCACAGGCGCGTCTCACCCAGGGTTCGGAGCGGAGGTCTTTCCAGCCTGATCCAGAGGAGTGTTAAAAACAATATGAGGATCAGGATCCCGGTCAGTACAAACATCCTCCCGGGCCATTCAGTATTTTTCTTCTTTGCAGACATAAAAATCAGTGACATACCGAAAAACCAGGAAAGGATGGTGACCAATCCAAAAAGCGGATAATTAATCCAGCTCATCGTGTATCCATTTTTTGTTCATTGCCTATCCAGAAAATATAAGCTGCACCTGCCAGCAGCATAAAAACACCAACATAAACAACAGTCAGCCATGGATCTTTTACAGCCTCAACCACACTTGTTCTCGACCACTTGCCCATTCGTTCATCATAGCTTAACTGGTATAAGTTGTAACCTTTCATTTTATGCGGACGGTTCACCTCCAGCAAAATGGTATCATACTCCTTGTCCGAATCAATAATGATATCAGAACTAAAACGCTCTGCCTCAGGTCTCAGCATCACCATAACATACTGTTTGTCAATGTAAAGATGTTTAATTGGAACAGTATAACTGCCGGAACTGATCCAACCTTTTGCAATAATTGTTTCAGATAGTAAATCCTTTATTTCGACGAAAGCAGCAGGAGCTGCACCTTCCGTTTCCGAGGATAAATAATTACCGGAATCTGAAATGGCATCCGGAATGAATTCTCTGATACTGATTATCCATGATCCGAACTCAGTTATGGTTTCTTTTTTGGCAGTCATAAAGGTAATACCATTAACCGTAACCCATTCTCCTGAACGTACATCCACAACACCAATTTTAGGTGAATATTCATCAATCCTGAAATCAATAAGTTTCATTGAAAAGGGCAACTCGTGAACCTGCAAGCTCTGATCCCTGGCAATATTTGTATAACCGCTTTCTTCATGCAATTCGATTGTCAGCCTGCTGAGATCACCTGATCCGAGGCCACCGGCCGCCAGTGCAATCCATAAACCTGCATGATTAAGCAGGAAACCGATATTTTTCCGGTTTAAAAAGAATGCCCGACGCAGAATCACAAGCCCGAGACAGGTTAGCAGATACATAAAGGAGATAATAAAGATCCAGCTGTTCCTGACATGGTTCAAACCAAGTAACCTGATTACCGGATGAACATGTGAATTCACCTGCGGGATAATCCCCATGAGAATAACAAGGAAGGTAAAAAAGGAGATAGCACTGATGGCCGCCGGAATACCGGACAACCATTTGACAATTGGATGCTTCCGGAAAAGTATGTGAATAAGACTGATGATCAGGATCAGGAGTAATCCCGTTATCATGTTAAAAGGCATGGAAAATCCTGCAAAACCTCTGCTTCCTGTCAGGACCTCTAAAATAAATCCGAGTAACAGTAACTCCAGAACAATTAAAAAACTCTCTTTATATCCCCAGGGATATTGCCACGCTTTTCGTTGGTTATCATTCATTCCTGTCCTGATCTATGAGATACCATAAATATTCAACAAATCCGGTAAAAATATTAAATTGTTCAGAGATTATCACCGGATGAGCCCGGATTTTAACATGGGCAGGTTTTTGAGACAATCGGGACTAGTCTTTATCTCTATATATTTTTGATAGTATTTTTAATGGAATAAGCATGATAATAACAGTACGTCTCAAGTTGGTAATGAAGGTTATAATACTTCAAAAATCTTATTTCGATAATCATTAATCTTAAATTAATTCAGCACTAAGAAGAAGGATTACCGATTGATAAGGACTTAGAATCATAGATTGAATTAACTGAATTCCTTAATACTTCCGTCCCAGCCTCTCTTCCAGCTTAAAAACCCTGATCGCATTCTCCCGGAATATTTTATCGACCATATCAAGAGCCACTTCCTCTGTTAGTAATCCTCTCTTAACCCTTTTTGATAAAACCTCTGCCACCACATCTTTCCCGATCTCCAGCGACCCGGTTGATTCCTCAATCAGTCCGCAGTCACCTCCCCAGAAAAATTTATTATAAGGAACACCGTCGAACATCTCATCAAGGGCATGAACAGCCTCCTCACGTGATATCTGTGGGAGCCATACTATATCGAGGTACACATTCCGGAACATTTTGCCTAATGCAGCATACTCGCCTGTCCAGGGATAGCCGCCATGGAACAGTACAAACTTCGCCTCCGGGTACTGAAGAAAGAGGTTATTCAGCTTAACAGGTTTCCCATTTTCCAGCATATTCCCGTTACCTGCAAGATAACCGGTATGGATCTGGATGGGAAGGTCATATTCGATCGATTTGTCAATGATCCAGTGAAACAGAAAATCCTCTATCTTCTTTGCCTCTGCAGGAGTCAGCCGGGATGAAGATTTTTCATATAATACCCGGGCCTCTTCATAGGACACATTCTCGTAATAAAGTGTCCGTGAATATGCCTGGGAGTTTTTCAGGCAGACAGCTTTGTTTTTAATATTCTTTTTAAAAAGATAATCACAAAATTCCAGGTAATCATCCAGGCTGTTGATCTCAAATCCCTCATTTTCAGCTTCTTTATATATCGATTCCGGTTCCGCTCCCTTTTCTGGTTTCCGGCTCGATCCGGAAACAAGCGGATTGATATGAAAAACAAGTGCAAAATATCTTTCATCCAGTTCCGTATTAAATGGTTTCCAGTATTGGTCAACAAACATCAATTCAAATCCGGCTTTGTGAAAAGCTTTATCAAACCAGGCTCCGTAATCCTTGTAGTTCTCCGTTATCTGACCCGACAGTGTTGCAATATTGTCTTTCGTAAAGTACAGATCATTGAAATCGTATAATTTCTGAAAACCTTTTACGAAATGGCTGTAATAGCTGGTAGCCCTTGTATAATCAAGTGCTTTACCATATATATCCCACAGTTCATCAAGACTGAGCGAATCCATCAGGTTCCAGTCATAACCATTCGCACCTGCGGTACTTATATCCGCAGCCAGGTAGCTGGCCGCTATAAGATGGTAAAAACTGAATTGATGATTACCGTACTCTTCCGGCCAGTGCTGATGTTCATGGGCATCAATCACACTCACCTGATCCGCATAGGCTCTTATCCTGTTGTAAACAGATCTGTCATTGAGGCTGCATTGAGTAAACATTAAAAGGACCACTATAATAAACAGACATTTGTGAAGAAAAGATTTTAATAAGTTTTTCATGGCAGGGTTATTTTTTATCATCTGTAATTTAAGGAATATTTCTAAAACAATGGAATTTTATATAAATAGGTAATATCAACGGTTGTTGTGTCCCGGCTAAGCCGGGACATCAAATTCGCCGACCATGATGGCAGGCTCCGGTTTTATTGAGAATTCGGGGACTTTCCAGCCAGCATGCACATTTCTCCTTTGTTGGTAAGAGGATCCGTCTATCCCCCATCTCATGCGAGAGATGGGGAACAGGGGGGTGAGTCCGCGATAATCTGCAAGAACTTCTTATATTGATTTGAATAAATCTAAATATTTAGGTAATTATTCATTAATTTTCTGAATGAAAAATACATGATAGTTTTTTTCTGAAATTTTTCCGATGAAATCCTATGATTATTTAAAAAAAGCCACAGCATATTTCTGGAAAGAATCTTTTGCAATTATCAGGAGTGATCAGGATTACCGGGATGCATTCGCTGTCATAAGAGACAAAGATGAGATTACGGTAATCATCGATCAGGATAAATTGCCTGAAACCCTTCTCAATGAGTCTGAAAAGAACTGGAAAATTCTTACCCTGGATATTATATTTCCGATGGATACGGTAGGTATCCTCTCAAAGGTTTCAGGATGCCTTGCTGAAAAAGAAATTCCCATTATGGCCATTTCAGCCTATTCCAGGGATCATTTTCTGATCAGGGAAAAAGATATGGATACAGCTATTAATGCATTGAAGCCGATTGGAGTTACTGTATCCGGATACTGATAGTTTTAGCATCCTGGTAT
>CAZRHW010000355.1:0-4046 GCA_964599785.1 uncultured Bacteroides sp.
GGGATATTACCAGGAAACAGGAAGAGCAGGAAGGGACGGTGGTGAGGGTCGTTGTATCGCTTTCTATAGTTATCAGGACATTCAGAAACTTGAAAAATTCATGCAGGGTAAACCACTTGCTGAACAGGAGATCGGCAAACAACTCCTCCTGGAAACGGTAGCATATGCTGAATCATCTGTTTGCCGACCCGTACAATTGCTCAATTACTTTGGTGAAGTAATGGAGGAACCCTGCGATAATTGTGATAATTGTTTGCATCCAAAAGAAAAAATTGAGGCCAAAGATGATATGATATTAGCCCTGGAGGCTATTCTGGAAGTAAAAGAGAAATTTAAAGCCGAGCATATTGCAAATATTTTATCCGGAAATATAAATTCTGCAATAAAATCATATAAACATCATAAATTAACTATATTTGGAGCAGGTAGTGAAAAAGATAAAAAGTATTGGAATGCCTTACTCCGACAGGCTTTAATTGCACAATTCACGACCAAGGATATTGAAAATTACGGTTTATTAAAGATAACCAGGCAAGGACATGAATACCTCAAAAATCCTGTTTCATTTATGATTACGCGGGATCATGAATATGATATAACGGATGATCAGGGAGCAGCATCTCCGGGTGGAGGAACCGGAGCGGTTGATGAAGAACTGTTCCAGATACTGAAGGATCTTAGAAAGAAAATATCGAAAAAACTAAATCTTCCGCCTTTTGTAATATTTCAGGACCCTTCTCTGGAAGACATGGCCATTCAATACCCGATCAATCTTGATGAGCTTCAGAATATTCAGGGAGTTGGTGCCGGCAAGGCACACCGCTATGGCAGGGAATTCGTCGACATTATTAAAACCTATGTCGAAGAGAAGGAAATCATTCGTCCTCAGGATATGGTCGTTAAATCAGTTATCAATAAATCGACCCTTAAGGTTAATATCATACAGAGTATCGACAGAAAGATATCCCTCGAAGATATTGCTGCTTCCAAGGATCTTGAAATGAATGAATTACTAAAAGAGATCGAAGCTATCGTCAACAGTGGTACAAAGCTCAATATCAACTACTATATCAATGAAGTTTTGGATGAGGAACACCAACAGGAGGTATTTGATTATTTCCTTGAAGCTAAAACCGAATCTATTCAGGACGCATTGAATGAGTTGGGTGAGGATGAATATACAGAAGAAGATATTCGTTTAGTCAGGATAAAGTTTATGTCTGAAATGGGGCATTAATTGTTGACCCTTCATTTTTTTCAACCCTTTTCCTTTATGCCAAATAAGAAATTCACGCCTTGAAAGTAGTCTTACAAACAACCAACCTGCATAAAAGTTACCGCCATGTTAAGGCTGTAAAAAACCTTTCGATTTCTATTCTTGAGGGGAACGTATTTGGTATACTGGGGCCTAATGGCAGTGGAAAAACAACAACACTTGCAATTATTACAGCCGTAATCAGGCCTGATATGGGTGAATTTTACTGGTTTGAGGAGAAATCCTCCCCTGATTTAAGGAAAAAAATCGGTTCACTTATTGAAGTACCAAATTTTTATCCCTACCTGAGCTTAAAAAGAAATCTCCGGATCAATGCAAGGATAAAAAATGTATCAGATTCCGATGTCCCAAGGGTCCTTGATATAACCGGCTTGTCGGCCAGAATAAATTCCCGTTATGATACGCTGTCACTTGGGATGAAACAACGTCTGGCAATTGCTTCTGTCCTGCTTGGCAACCCCGAAGTACTTGTCCTGGATGAACCGGCAAATGGACTGGATCCGGAAGGAATTGCAGAAGTCAGGCAGATTATTAAGAATGAAGCTGAACAAAATAAGACAATTATTCTTGCAAGCCATATACTTGATGAAGTTGAAAAAGTCTGTTCCCACGTGGGAATTCTGAAGAACGGTGAAATGATTGCCCAGGGGAAAGTTCATGAGCTGCTATATTCAAAAGACCCGGTTGTTATATCAGCGGAAAACATGGATTTGCTCGAGGAAGAGATAATACGTTCGGGAATGTCGGAAACGGTCAACAGGGATAACAATGAACTGCTGGTTGTCCTTAAAAAAGGTTACACCACATCAGATATCAATTCATATGCGTTCAGCAAAGGTTTGATCCTTACCAGACTTGAGCTCAGAAAAAGAAGCCTTGAATCACAGTTTCTGGAATTGGTCAGATAAAATTTCATGAGGAAAATAATTGAAATAGAATTAATAAAAGTTGCTTCATACAGTGTTTTCAGGGTCCTGATTTTGCTTCATCTGGTCCTGTTTTTCCTGGTTATCCTGGTTACTTCACAACTGGACATTACTATGCCGGGTTTCAGTACCTATAACTTATATCAATTCCCGAATGTCTGGGAATTTTTCCCCTGGGTTGCAAGCTGGTTTAATCTTTTGCTTGCAGTCATGATCATTGTCATTACCGGGAATGAATATAGCTTCCACACATTCAGACAACATATTATTGACGGATTAAGCCGTAGTCAGCTATTATCCGGCAAATGTGCCGTCATCGTGATCACTGCTGTTTATGGCACACTGATGGTTTTTTTATTTTCGGTAATTTTTGGTTTTATATTCACACGGGATTATACCTTTTCAGTTTTTTATGAAAAGATCTATATTCTGTTTGTTTATTTTCTTCAGGCTATAGCATATATGTCACTCGGCTTTTTTATGGCTGTCCTTTTCAGGAATACCGGCCTTGCCATCATACTATTCATCCTGTTTCGGTTTATCATTGAGCCTGTCATCCGCCTGTTTTTCCCCAAAAATATCCGCTTGTTTTTCCCGGTAAAAGTTATTTCCAATCTTACCCCGGTGCCTGAATTCCTTTCAATTTTCTCAGGCAACATGGAAAACAACGATCCGGCTGTTAATACTTACAGCCTGCGTGAAATGGGGATCCTGCCGGAAGAACTGCCTGTTTATACAGATATCATTCTTGCTGTCGGTTATACCATCCTTTTTATTTTCCTGGCCTGGGTTTTACTGAGAAAGAGAAATCTGTAAGACTTTGGTATTTATACAACGGGTTTGCTTCTTCTTCCTTTCCATCTGAAAGGGAATAAATTCCCTGCAATACCAATGATGCTGATATAGAAAAAATATATGACTTCAAGAGGAAGAAAAATCTTCAGAAGATACCTTGTTTTATAATATGTGGTGACTGTATAAAGGAATATGAAATCGGTGAGACACTTTACAAGAAACAATGTTATAAATCCCCACAGGAATAATTTACTGATGGTGGAACATGCCAGTAAAACAAGTAAAGAAAAGGATACAATGAATATAACAATGGCAGTGATGATTAAACAGGGGTCCCGATAATACCTGCTTTTTGATGTCCATCTCATACGTTGATTTATAAAGTCGCCGGGACTTTTCGGCGGGGATGTTTCAACAAATGAGGATCCCGATTTTAAAAAATGAATTTCATCAGGATAATGTTGCTTCATCCAATGGAGAAAAAATATATCATCTCCGGAAACTGGTACGGATTGTTGCCGGCTTGCAAATTGGAGATACAATTTTCTGTCAAATCCCATATTAGCGGCATTACACAATATAGGTCTGTTGATGCCGGCCGATCCCGCTGCGCTCGTCACAAGACTCAGAAATTCCAGGTTTTGCATCATTTCCCGGAAAGTAACGCCGGATGGATAAAGAACGGCACCAAAAACAAGTTTTGCCGGCCTGGATGAATAGAATTCTGCCATTTCAGATATCCAGCCTTTTTTTAATCTGCAATCACCGTCTGTCGTCAACACAAGATCTGTTTTTGCTTCTGTCAATCCTTTTATTAAAGCTGCTTTTTTCCCTGATTCTTTATCCGGCAACTGAAAAATCCTGATATTTATATTACTGCTAAAATTCCTGATCAATTGATATGTAGCATCGCCGGAATGATCATCAATAAAAATGACCTCAAACTTTTCTTTTGGATAATCCTGTGCTGCCAGATCATCTAACAGGTTGTGAATATTCAATGCTTCATTTCTGACAGGTATCACCACCGACAACAGGGGCATATGCTG
>CAZRHW010000356.1:0-4043 GCA_964599785.1 uncultured Bacteroides sp.
ATATCCGGTTGATTGATCAGCCTTCCGACCTCTTCAAAACGATTTTTTACACCCTCTAATTTCTCAAGAATTAAATTATTGCTCATCTGCCATTAAAATTTACAGTTTGCAAAGGTAATTAAAAAATAAGCTGTGAGAAGTACATATCTTGGTATAAATAAAAACCAGACCGCCTGGTCTGGTTTTTATTTGTAACAGTTTTTCTTATTCTTACTCCTCAGTCCACTTTAATTCCGCACCCATTTGTTTGTACATATCCCATTGATCCCAATAGTTTGCTAAAATACTTATTTTCCCATCCTCAATCATTTGTGCTGTGTGAACCATCAATTTGACTTTCTTTTCACTAGATGGAACATAGAAAGAAACATTTGCCCACTGAAGAACCCAATCACCGGCTAATTCACCCTCAGATAAAGTCTCCGCAAGAATTTGAAAGATATCAATCTTCATCGAATCTATATCTATGAAAGTCTGCGTCCAACTTTTTACAAATTCTTCTAAATTTTCTGTAAGATCAAATGAAGGTCCATAAGAAACAACAGAATCTGACAAAAATCCTTTCATTGCTTCAATATTTTCATTTTCAAATGCTTTATAGAAATCTTTAACCAAAGTAATATTTTCAGTGGATTTGACATCTTTGGTTTCTTCAGGAGGTGGAGGTGGTTTACATCCTATTAGGAGGATAATGGTAATAAAAAGGAGAAACAGTTTTTTCATAATTTTTAATTGATTTAAGTTTAAATAAATCAAATATATGAAATAAAAGAATGGGAGTCAAGGATATGGAAAGGCTAAGTAAGCAGAAAGGTATAAAATTAGAAGGTTAAAGGTATATCCCAATTCAGTACAATGTCATCCTGAACTTGTTTCGGGATCTTCTTACATAGTACTTGATTTCAGTCTTAGAAGGTCCTGAAACAAGTTCAGGATGACAATGATTCTGAAGACGTGTGCAGATATTTTAAGCACAACTGAAGGACCATAAGAAATGGTTAAATGGTTAAATGGCTAAATGGCTTAATAACAGTTTAACAGTTTAACAATTTAACAGTTTAACAATTTAACAATTTAACAATTTATTAGTAGTAAAAATCTCCGAATTCAGATTTTATGGTCAGTTCATTCTTTTCGGAAGCATCAACATTACCGATAATCTTTGCATCAACGCCAAAACTCTGTGCACAACTGATTATTTTATCAGCCAGGGAAGGTTGGATATAGATCTCAAATCTATGGCCCATGTTAAAGACCTGGTACATTTCCTTCCAGGGTGTACCGGATTGGTCATGGATCAGTTTAAAAACGGGGGGAACAGGAAACAGGTTATCTTTAATAATATGTTTCCCGTCAAGAAAATTAAGCACCTTTGTTTGACCCCCACCGGTACAATGGATCATGCCATGGATATCTCTACGGTATTTGTTAAGAACCTGCCGGATCACCGGTGCATATGTACGGGTGGGAGATAACAGGAGTTTTCCGGCATTTGTGTTTGTCCCGGGCACTTCGTCAGTAAGTTTCATCGAACCACTATAAATAAGGTGTTCCGGCATATCTGCATCATAGCTTTCTGGATATCTGCCTGCCAATAATTTGCCGAACACATCATGACGTGCAGATGTCAGGCCATTACTACCAATTCCACTATTCTGTTCATCTTCATAGTGAGCCTTTCCTGAAGAAGAAAATCCAACGATCGCATCTCCCTGCATGATATGATTCTCAATGACATCAATTCGCTTCATCCTGCAGGTTACTGTTGAATCAACAATAATTGATCTGACCAGATCTCCAACGTCTGCTGTTTCTCCTCCTGTATATGAAATGTCTATCCCGAAACCCCTCAAAATTTCTATAAACTCATTCGTGCCATTAATAATTTCCGAAATGATTTCTCCCGGAATTTTTATTTTGTTCCTTCCGATTGTTGAGGAAACAAGGATATTGTCCGTTGCACCCACACAAAGGAGGTCGTCTATATTCATAATCAATGCATCCCTGGCGATTCCGCGCCAGACAGACAGATCACCTGTTTCTTTCCAATAAACATATGCAAGTGATGATTTGGTGCCGGCACCGTCGGCATGCATGATGATGCAATGATCTTCACTACCCGTCAGGATATCAGGAACAATTTTACAAAATGCACTGGGGAAAAGACCTTTATTTAATCGCCGGATAGCTTTATATACGTCATCCTTCGATGCTGAAACGCCTCTTTGACTGTACTTTGATTTTTGCATTTTTCAGCAGGGTGTGGCTTGATAAATAAATATCAGTGTTACTTAATTATTTGACGGCCTGTAATCAGTTCGTAATACCCTGAACTCTGTACGGCGATTCAGCTGATGTGCAATTTCCTGTTGCTCTACTGTAGGTAAGCTGTTGATATAAGACTCCGTAAGTGTTACTCCCTCCCTCAGGAAAGGGTATTGTTCATTTATCCTTTTTATAATTTCCTTCGGCATCGATTCTCCATAGCCCCTGGCGGATAATCGTGCAGGATCGATACCTTTTAATATCAGATAATTAACAACAGACTGAGCACGTTTCTGTGAAAGTTCCATATTGTCAGCATCTGAGCCTCTGGAGTCAGTATGTGACATAAGCTCTATGGTAACTGTTGGGTTATCGTTCAGTGTTTCAATCAGTTGGTCAAGTGAGACCATGGCTTCGGGACGCAGGTCCCACTTTGCAAAATCATAAAAAACATTACTATTAGAGAGTTCAATTGTTTCAGCTATATTGGAGAGATAAATGATGGTTCTGATATCTGTACTTTTATCAAGGCCCTTCGTTGTCTCTCTTTCTTTACCATTGAGATAACCGGTCAGGGCAGCAACAAAAACATAATCAGTATTAGGTTTGAGCATAAACCGGAAGGAGCCTCCCTCATCTGTAGTCGTTTCAAGTGTTATTCCATCACTGCCAATAGATTTAATAGTTGCCCTGGTTAATAATTCATCCGTTTTATCATCCCGCACCTCTCCGATTAAATTGAATTTGAGTGGAGGAAGTACAAAGGAATAGATTTCGTCATTTCCACGGCCTTTCCGGGACGAGCTGAAATATCCCCGTTCCATTTCCTTCTCAAAAGCAATCCCGAAATCATCTGCTGATGAATTGACCGGGTATCTCATATTCTCAACTTTCCAGGAATCATCATCATTTTGTGTTGCCATAAAGATATCGAGACCACCCATCCCTATCCTGCCGTTTGATGAAAAATAAAGTGTGCCATCGTTATGCAAAAAGGGAAACATTTCATCATCGACAGTATTGATTTCCGGTCCGAGGTTTTCGGGTTTGCTCCAATCATCACCCTCATTACTCCTTGTCACTTTCCATATATCTTTGCCACCAAATCCACCGGACATATCAGAAATAAAATAAAGTGTTAATTCATCCTTTGAAATTGCCGGATGAGCAATCACAACACTGTCCTCTGATAACCTGATCGGCTCAGCTTCTGTCCATGTTTCCCCCTGCCTGTTGGAAGTATAGATCTGACAACCCAGATTTTTGTTTTTATTGAGACTACAGCGCGTAAAATACATGGTAGAATAATCATCATTCATCACCGGTGTACCTTCTTCGAATTCTGTGTTAATATTTTCATCCAGCGGAACCGGAACACTCCATTTTCCCTTCCTATCCATTCTTGACTGAAAGATATCGGAAAAATTTTCCGCAGTTGCTCCATGAATATCGTTTCCTGCAGCTTCTTCCCTTGAGGAGGTGAAATAAACGAGCTGGTAATCATCGCTGGCAAAACAAGGACTGAAATCCTTCTCCCTGGAATTAAAGAATTTCATGTTCTCTACTTCATAACTGCTTGGATTCTTCAACCAATCCAGAGCCAGTTCACAACTCTGAATACCATCATTCCCACGCGGATCATCGGGAACCATTTCTTTGTATTTCCTGTATTGTTCAAGTGCATCCTCATATTCCTCGTTCATTTTAAGAGATTCTGCATACCGCAGGTAAATAATAGGATTTGGATATTCCTTTTGAATAGCCTGCTTATACCTGAT
>CAZRHW010000357.1:0-1381 GCA_964599785.1 uncultured Bacteroides sp.
TTACGATCATTACCCTGACTGCCGTTTTGCTGGTCCGTTGTCAGCCTTCCGGTCCCCCTTCCCACGTATCTGAATTTGCTTCGGTCAGCCAGGTTGACTCAGGAACACCGGTGGCCGTTCAGATGACTGCCTATAGTACCACTTTACTCGCAGATGGGCAGGACAAAACCTTATTAAGAGTAGCCGTTACCGAAGCTGACGGAAGAGAAATTACCTCTGCTGCCAATGCTCTCAGGATTTATATTGATGGAAATGCCTGGATCAGTAAATCCGGAGATAACGAGCCATTGTCCTTCAGTACCGATACTGCCGGCCGTGAATATATGGAAAGCCATCTTGAGAAGGGGCTGTGCCTCCTGGATTTTCATGCCGGGACCGACCCTGATAAAATTAAAGTGGAAATCATGAGTGACACGCTGTGGCCCGCTTCACATGAGATACATACGATACCTGCCGGGGTGGTGCTGATGAAGCCGCGGAATGATCAGCTCGTGCCATCAGAAAAAAAGACCGGCCGGATGATCGGGGCAGACATTTCATTTCTCCCCCAGCTGGAGGATTGGGGAAGGAAATTTTACGACCAGGGGATAGAAAAGAATGCTATTGAACTTCTTAGAGATCATGGATTTAATTATATACGGTTGCGCATTTTCGTGAACCCCGAAATTGAAAAAGGATATGCACCGGGTAAAGGATACTGTGGATTGGCTTATACACTAAACATGGCCAAACGGATAAAGGAAGCAGGTATGAAACTGCTGTTGAATTTTCATTACAGCGACTACTGGGCTGATCCACAGCAACAGAACAAGCCATTGGCCTGGGCTGATCTGGATTTTGAAACGCTAAAGGATTCCCTGAAAGAATATACCAGGTACGTACTGCTTGCACTTGAAAAACAGGGCACGCCGCCGGCTATGGTACAGGTGGGCAATGAGATTAACCATGGATTATTATGGCCCGACGGCCATATCAGTAATCCTGATAACCTTGCAGAATTGCTTAAAGCCGGTGTGGAAGGCGTAGCATCTGTCGACCCGGACATGCCGGTGATGATGCACCTCGCCCTGGGAGGCCAGCATGAGGAAGCTGTTTTCTGGCTCGATAATATGATTGCCCGTGGTGTGACATTTGATGTTATCGGCATATCCTACTATCCGAGATGGCACGGAACGCTTGATGACCTGAAATACAATCTCACCGGCCTGGCCAACCGGTACAACAAATATCTGAATGTGGTGGAATATTCCGTTTTTAAAAAGGAGGTTCATGATATTGTCTTCAGCCTGCCGGGGGACCTGGGTAAAGGAACATGTATCTGGGAGCCCCTTGGAGCAAGGTGGGGCGGTATGTTTAACGAGGACGGTGAGGTTCAGGATGT
>CAZRHW010000357.1:1481-4032 GCA_964599785.1 uncultured Bacteroides sp.
AGGTCATACAGGATATTTCATTAGAAATGGAATGAAATGGTCGGAGATACATAAACTGCTTCTGACGAATATCAGACTCTGGGAAAAGGAACTACTATATCACCTGCGAACATCGGATGCCATCTATTTCCTTTTATTTTCCATTATCGTAGGATTGGGTGGTGGATTTGGAGCCATACTTTTCAGATGGCTGATCCAGCATTTCAGGATCTTATTTTTTGATGATGGAGCCAATCTTCTGCATTTCATGGGTAACTATTATGTCATCCTCATCCCTTTAGCGGGTGGGTTGATCATAGGACCTTTAATTTATTTCTTTGCCAGGGAAGCCAGGGGACACGGTGTTCCGGAAGTAATATCCGCAATGGTAATTCATGGCGGTATCATACGTCCCAGAGTAGCCGTAGTGAAGGCACTCGCTTCTTCAATCTGTATCGGATCAGGCGGATCAGTAGGAAGAGAAGGCCCAATCATCCAGATCGGTTCTGCCATAGGATCAACACTCGGACAATTATTCAGGCTCAGTGAAGAAAAGACTAAAACCCTCGTAGCCTGCGGTGCTGCAGCAGGAATAGCAGCAACCTTTAATGCACCCCTGGGAGGTATATTTTTTGCGCTGGAAGTGATCCTCAGGGAATATGGATTGAGAAATTTTTCTTCCGTTGTCCTTTCATCTGTCACAGCAACTGTGATTTCAAGACATTTTCTTGGAAACCATCCCGCTTTTCAAACTCCGCCATTTGAATTATACAGCCTCTGGGATATCCCGAGCTATTTTGTCTTCGGTTTGATCACTGCTGTCGTAGCATGGATGTTTATCAGGGTATTGTATAAGACCGAGGATATTTTTAACCTCATAAAAATACCGGAATACCTGAAGCCGGCACTTGGCGGACTGATCATCGGCCTGATTGGACTTTATTTCCCTCAAATATTCGGTGTAGGGTATGAAGTTATTGAAGACTCGATAAATGGAAAAATAGCCCTGGGAGTTATCATCATCCTTATTTTTCTTAAGATCATCGCTACCTCTGTAACTCTCGGATCCGGCGGATCAGGGGGCATCTTTGCGCCTTCACTGGTTGTCGGGGCTCTTCTTGGTGAAGCCTTCGGACACCTGGTCAAATTTGTCCTCCCGGGAATGAACATTCCACCCGGCGCATTTGCCCTGGTAGGAATGGCAGCATTATTTGCCGGGACAGCTCATGCTCCTATATCTGCTATTCTCCTCCTTTTTGAAATGACAGGGAACTATAAAATCCTTCCCCCCCTGATGATATCCTGCGTCATCTCAGCCATCCTGGTCAGGTGGAGGTTAAAGTATTCTATCTATACTATGAAACTGATACGGAAAGGTATTGACATCGAGAAATATAAACAGACGGACGTGATGGAATCAATCTCTGTCTCCGATGCAATGATCACCGACATGATCACTGTCCTTCAATCCGATACAGTCAGGGATACAGGACTGATGATCAAATCCACCAATCACAGAGGGTTCCCTGTTCTTGACGAAAACGGGAAACTGGTCGGTATGGTTACACGTAAAGATATCAACAAAGCCCTGGGAAAAGGAGATGATAAATCTGAAATAAAAAAGGTGATGGCCAGAAACCTCACCGTCTGTTATCCGAATGAAAGCTTAAAAACAGCCTTGCATAAGATGGCAGAAAAAAACATCGGACGTTTACCGGTTGTTGAAAGGAAGAATCCGGATCGTATTATCGGTCTGATCACAAGGAAAAGCATGATATCTACATACAACAAGGTCCTGGAAAGTCAGAAAAGCAGGGCCGGGAAATAATTACTCCTCTGTCGAAGTATTAAAATTAAAAACTCTCATACACTGCATGAATTCATATTTATTTTTAATAGTTTTATTTATTGTTTTGTTCATTCCGGAGAAACAGGTTTCAGAAGGTTTGCGGACTCACCCCTCTTATTATTGGGATTGTTTAAAAAGTTTTTAAAGGCTTCTCGCAGATGTTCGCAGATCGGATCGCGGATTTTCGCAGAGTTCTGATTTACAGCTTATTATTTCTGCGTAAATCAGCGTTAAAATCTGCGTTAATCTGCGAGAAATTATAATTTATTGAATCAGTCCATTTAAATATCATCCCACAAATGAAAAGGAAAACCCCTTATCAGGCAAGAAAATCAAAACACCAGATGAAACTGATAACACGCCGAGATTTTCTTACCCTTTCCGGTATGGCCACAGCCGGCCTGGTTATTGCCGGATGCCGCAATCCCGGTAAACATCCTGCGGCATTGTCACCGGGTAAAAAAAGTAAAGTCGTTATCGCAAAAGCTGACAGTTATGATAAGCATATCCTCCACAGGGAGATCCGGAAAATGTTTGATGAATTGGGGGGGCTGAGCGATATCATCAAACCCGGTTCCCGAGTGGCCATTAAAGTGAACCTTACCGGGGGATTGAAATTTTCCGGTGAACTGGCGAATGTCGGGATTAACGCCCATTGGACCCATCCTGAAATGGTAAGGGCTGTGGGTGAGGCATTGATCGATGCAGGGGCAAAGGAATTGT
>CAZRHW010000358.1:0-4028 GCA_964599785.1 uncultured Bacteroides sp.
TACGTTTAAATCTAGGATATTGAAAATGGTTAATTTATAGAGCCGCGCCGCGGCACGGCTCTACAAAAGAATTTGTAATTTATTTACTTAGCTCTTTCAATCGCTCAACGCGTTAAAATATAATCTGATAATACGCTGAAACATTAAACATATGGTTTTAAAAAATTTCTTTCTGAATATAGTTATCCGGATTATCCTGATTATTATTACTGTTTTCATATTTATCCGGATTTTGCAGCAGTTTGACAGGGAATACATTTTTTCTTTTTCCGGAATCGGTTTATTACTGCTCTTTCAGATCATTTTGCTCATCCGCTTTGTAAACAGGACCAATCGGGATCTGGCCAATTTCCTTTCAGCAGTTAAAAATGAAGAATCCACACTTGTATTCGATGAAATCAGGGAAAATGTGACTTACAGGAACTTATACAAATCCCTGAATGATGTGAGAGAAGTGATCAATAATGCCAGGGCAGAGAGCATGAAAAAAAATCTGTTCCTGACCAACCTGGTCAATCATGTAGGGGTAGGCCTGATCATTTTTGATTCCGAAGGGCATGTGGAGATGATTAATAATGCTGCAAGGGAGATTCTTGGTGTCTATTCCCTGAGTAACATTCATCATCTGCAAAAAAGAAAAGATTACGATTTATCTGAAACAATTCTAAGGTTGAAACCGGGTAAACCGGAACTTATAAGGGTGATCCGGGAAAATGAGGAAGATAATGAGTTTGAACAGGTCCAGAAGCTATTATTGAAAAAAGACATCATCAAATCGGAAGAAAAAGTCGTTAATCTGGTATCACTTCAGAATATCATTACTGAGCTAGAACGGAACGAACTGGATTCATGGCAGAAACTTATCCGGGTCCTCACACATGAAATAATGAATTCCGTAAGTCCTGTCATTTCCCTTGCCAAGACCATTTCAAAATATTTTATCAGGGAAGATAATGTGACACCTTTGCCATCAGGAGAAATTACCGACCGGATTATTGATAAAACCCTGTCGGGTCTTGATACAATCAGAGATACCGGAGAAGGGCTGATGGATTTTGTTAACAAATACCGGAGGTTAAACCGGTTACCGCAACCGGTGTTCGCACGATTCACCATCGTCTCTTTTTTCGATAGTGTGAAACAATTGATGGGGGAGGGAACAGATATCAAAAACACGATGATCGATTTTGAGATTAATCCGCCGGACCTTATGTTACTGGCTGATATAAAGCAATTGGAACAGGTCATGATCAACCTGATAAAAAATTCTCTTGAAGCCATCAGGGGTGCCAAAAACGGGAGAATTATCTTAAGAGCATTTAAAAGAGAAGACAGTACTTTTTTGCAGGTCGAAGACAATGGCCCGGGAATACCCGAAGATATCATCGACAGCATTTTTGTGCCCTTTTTCACTACCAAAGATACAGGATCCGGGATAGGATTAAGTCTGTCAAGACAGATCATGCTTCTTCATGAGGGAACCATAACAGTGCATTCGGTTCTGGGCATAAAGACGGTATTTACACTGAAGTTTTAATTTCAGGCATAAGTATTCAGCGAAAATCAGCGATTTAATCTGCGCAAATTTACCCTGTGAAATTTGAGGTACGAAAATATTTCACAGGGTCTGCGAGAAGCCTTTTAAAATATTGTCACGCATAAAACCCTCCAGCCCTGCTGTAGATACATTCCGGTTTCCAGTCAGGATCCTCTCCCAGGATCATTCTTTTGGAAGTGCTATAATGCTCAAAACCAATTTCTTTCAAAAATGAGATACAGGGTTTATTTTCAACTGGTATAACTGTTTTGATCTTACCTGACTGAAGTTTCATTTTTAATAGTTCAATACCTGTTTCCTGATATGATGCGATGATCATCCCTTCGCCAAAATCCTTAAAGAAGTAACCTGAAATCTGATTATTTTTCTCAAAGACAAAAATATTGGTTGAAAATTTTTCCAGCATTTGTTCCCTTTTCTCCCCTGATACACTGAAGTCGAGTTCATAGATCCTGGTCAGATCTGCTTTTTTAAATGGACGAATGTCCGGATGTTGATGATGTTCACCGTTCCATATGCCCCTGAAAAAATCATATTCGGTTATCGTTTTAAATCCCATTTTTTGGTAAAGGGGAAATCCCATAATGGTTGCAATCAGGTGGACTGTAACGGCTCCGGTTGATTTTAATGATTTTATCAGGTGATCGGTGATTTGATAACCAATGCCTTTCCCGCGGTGGTTTTCATCCACGACAATCTGTGCCAGCCATCCGGACTGACCATTTGAGATGGCAGTTCCGATGCCTATGATGGAATGATTATCTTCCCAAACCACAGGATGGCAAAAAGAATTGTTACAATAGAACCTGAACCATGGGATGATATCTTCCCATTCGGCGGGCTGGAGATGGTGGATTCGATCGAGGTCGCTGAGGGTGCAGGGTCTGATGTTGGCCATGTCAATACATATTTCTCGCAGATTACCGCTGATCTAATCGCTGATTCACGCAGATAAAATTAGCTGGGAATTGGTTATCAGCGGAAATCTGCGTGTAGATCTGCGTAAATCTGCGAGAGATAGAATGTTAATAAATCAATCAATATAAATTTCCCATTAATTTTAGTATCTATCCTCTCAAATCACGAATTAAAGACGAATTTATAATTTTTTCATTGCACGAATATATTTTCTCAATAGCCAGGCCCAATCTTTTTATGTTTTCGGTTATTTTTTCCTCGTTCAGTTTGGACTGGGGTTGTGGTTACTGCTTCTCTGTTTCAGGTTCCTTGTTTTCAGTTCCTCGTTCCTGGTTGTGTATGGTGTATGTGGTTCTGGGGATTTTTAGCTCTTATTTCCAGGTTCTTTGGCTTCAGTGACTCGGGATTTAAAGCAGAAGTTTGAAAATGTTTTCAATTTTCAGTTGATAATGATTGACATTATCAGCAAATAAATTAAATAAATTCTATTATTTTGAGGCTATTATCTGTTAGTGATTCAAAAATGAATTTGGATAAGTAATTGATTGGCTGATGTGATGACAGATTTTTTAAGGAAAATGATCATCGGAAAGCTAAGATTTTTGAAATATCACCGGAGCCAGGCCAAAGAAAAAAATCCTCGCATGTTGCCCAAATGGAAGAGAAAAGCAAAGATATTATTTTTGCAGATTTGAAAAATTGAGTTAAATATAATGTTTACAGGCAATTGGAATAGAGACAAAACGTTAATACACTGAATTCTAAGCCAGGAGTAGGTCGATCGAATATATTTTGAGGGAGTATGGAGAGCTTTTTTCAGGTAGGAGATTTTATAATTTACAGATATTTAGTAAATTGGATATTATTAACACGTTACCTGCTTGGCTTCTGTAATGGGGTTGAGGAGGCGGAGCTGTAGGGGGGAGGTTTGAATTTTTAAGGTAAATATGTGCATTGCTTGAACAAATCAATGTCCTTTTCAGCAATTTGGACAAGCAATAAATATTTATGTTGCACAGAAAAAAGCAATGAACTGATGGCTAATACATTTAGTTACTTTTTAAATACTATTTTAGGAAGTCAATTAAGGTTAATTATATCTTATACAAATGCGATTATACAAACGTTCCTCGGCTGGTTTTTTGATTCGAAGAAGGGATATTCTGGCTAAAGATCAATGGAAATCATAAGATTACTAATGAAAACGAATGAAAGGTATAATGATATCTGAATTATCTTTATTAAATTCGCAGCCTAAAAAAAAAATTATGAATAACTGTTTGATTTGTCAAAATGAAATACAACCTTTCATTTCTTATGGGAAAATGCCTCTTGCAAATGGATTTTTAACACAGGATCAATTTAAAAATGAATATTTCTTTGAATTAAAGGTTGCGCATTGTACAAAATGTAATATGGTACAATTAATAGAACAACCAGGGAAAGAACTTATGTTTAATGATCATTATGCCTTTTATTCGGGCACTTCAAAAGCAATGGCAGATCATTTTGAGAAGTTTGCAGATCATGTAATAAAAGACTATTTTAACTC
>CAZRHW010000359.1:0-4025 GCA_964599785.1 uncultured Bacteroides sp.
ATCAATACTGTTCACCTTAAAGGCCCTGATGGCGTATTCATCATAGGCGGTTGTAAAAATGATGGGTATTCTGATTTCAACAGAATCAAAGATCTCGAAACTGACCCCGTCAGCCAGTTGGATATCCATGAAGATCAGATCAGGCGGGGGATTATTCAGGAACCAGTTAATGGAATCTTCTACAGTTTCAAGGGTTTCCATAACCCTAATCTCTTCAGCAGTTTTGCTGAGCAGACTTATCAGCTTATCAGCTGCCGGTTTTTCATCTTCTATGATCAGTACGTTCATTTCAGACAGGAATTAATGGGATTTTAACAATAAATTCATCACCAGATTCAATTACCTTCATCTCCCTGTTCGTAATAAGTTTCAGTCTTTCACCCAGGTTCCTGAGGCCTGTGCCGGTTGATTTCTCAAGAGTAAGTTTTTTCTGAAGGTTATTTTTTACTATAACGAAATCATCTTCTATATATACGCTTATAGTGAGTGGATGATCATGTGTTGCCGAGTTGTGTTTCAGGGCATTCTCGAGCAATAGCTGAAGGGATATGGGGAGTATCCTGTATTTCTTCACATCAACAGGTTTGATCTCCAGGCTGACTTTATCTTCATCCCTGATCTTCTGAAGGGAGAAATAATTTTCCATGAATTCAATTTCTTCTTCAAGCCTTACCTGATCTATATTCCTATTTTCAAGAATATACCTGTAAATGGATGATAATTGATGAATGAAATCTTCTGCACGGGAATTACCATTGATTAATGAAGAAAGTGTATTCAGACTGTTGAATAAAAAGTGCGGATTCACCTGGTTTTTAATAGTCTCGTACTGAAAAACCAGCTTTTCCTCCCTCAGTTTCTGCTCATTTTTAAGTGCATCCTGCCATTGTACATAGAAAAAAATCAATCCGCCAATCAGAAATCCTAACATCCCATACCGGATCCACCCTTTTAATTCATAATGTATAATATTAGCCGGCAGATCCTTCAGGTCGATTTCATTGATCAGGTACCAGCAGACCTCCACAAGTATAAAAATAATGGCTGCCAGAATCAGAACAACCAGATAAAATAAAAGAAGCCTTTGGATAATCTTCTTTGTATAACCTTTTTCAACCTTAATACTATTTTGATAAAAAAATTTATATCCGAGCCACATAAATACTTCGAGCTGGATGAAAATCAGGGTAAAACTAAGAAGTAACTGCTTGTTTAATGGATTTCCCTGTCCTGACAAAATTGATATTAATAAAGCGAACAGGAAGCTGCCCAGAAAGAGCTTCACATGCAGTGCTATCTTCCGGGGCAGATAAAAATCGATGATCCCTCTTGTTTTCATGCCATTTAATTTACGCAAATTTAATTCAACTTATCAAGTTTTATTTCCCTGGTAGTGTTAACAAGTTCATTCTGCACTTCCGGAATATTCATTTTCATCACCACATCCTCATGCATGATGGCCTCTTCGATCTGTTTGTCTTCCAATGATACCAATACATTTCCCCAATAATGGCTTCTTCCTTTAAGGGATATCTCCATACCATTAAATTCGGTATTTACTTCAAGTGGATTGTCCATTGCAAGGAACTGTATAACTGCACACAATTCCCCGTTCATTTTAGTAATCCCAATCCAGTTAAGCTGTATATTTTTATTTTCAAAGTAGCCTGCCCCGGCTAAGTCAACTTTCCCTTTCAACCCGGTTGGTGCATAAGAATGATTGAGTTGAAGTGAATCATAATATGCCCAGGCAAAAGCTTCAAATGCCATCATATCCCAGACAAGGTTTTTGGTATGAAATTCGAACGGATTGTTTAAGGGAAATTCTGCAAAAGCCGATTCACCGACCATATCCACTGAGGGTTTATACCGGAAATCTTCCATATATTCCTGTAACTGTCCTTCGGGAAATGCACCATCCAACTGATTTGCCCCTGCGATCCTTACATTGTTCCATTTTACATATCCCTCATCCAATCCACGTGTATATTCCCCGCTGGCCTGTGTTTTATCGGAAAAATTACCGTAGATATCTTTATTATAATAAACTGCGGTCATCAGGTATTTCTGCGAGACAGGTTCTTTCAGTTCAAGGTTAGCTGGAAGTGCTTCAAGGTATTTATCCACACTGCCGGATTTTTGTCCGCATGCAACATTAATCCAGGAGATAAATGAAAGCAAGCCCAATCCGATAACAAGCCGGACCTTCAGATGATTCATGATTGTTGTCTTCATTGTATTAAGATTTTGTTTAAAATTTCTGAAGCAAATTTCGGCAGAGATGAGGCAGAATAAAAATATTTTATGCAGAGTGGTTAAAATAGGTTGTTGAACGGTGGTATTGAGTTACTAAGTAGAGGTTGGGGATAGGTTTTAATGATAACCCTTGGAGCTTTTAAAGAGCTCCAAGGGTCATTCCAAAGTAACTCAAAAGCTATTACTTTTCAGAGCAGAATCAAATTTAGAATTCATAATTATTATTTCTTATCTGATCATATCCGTTTATCTTTAAGCACAAAAAAGTAATCCCATGATCCTTTCATATATCTGTCTGGCCATCAGAAACCTGCTCAAACAACGGTTGTATGCGTTTATTAATATTTTCGGACTTGCTGCCGGACTTACGGCTGCCTTATTTGTGTTGTTGTTTATACTGAATGAACTTTCCTGGGACAAATACCATAAGAATGGAAATCGCATTTACAGGGTCATTGAACATAACTACATTCATCAATGGGTCATGGCCAGTACTCCCTTCCCTCTCGCAGATGCAATTGTTGCCGAATCCCCGGATGTGGCAAAGGCTTCGCATGTATGTCGTATACACCGTGCGTCGATAGAAAAAGACCGGCAGTGGATTACCGAGGAGGATCTGTATAGTGCCGGACCGGGCCTGTTTGACATATTTACCTTTCCGATTCTGAAAGGCGATATAGCTGCGTTGAATGAACCGCATACGGCAATAATGGCTGAAAGTATTGCCAAAAAGTATTTCGGAGAAGATGATCCGATGGAGCAGATGTTGAAGATCAGAGTGGGAGACACCGTTCACATGTTGCGTGTAGCAGGGATCATGGATGATCCTCCCCGGAACATAACACTGAGGCCAGGAATTGTCACATCGGCCGATTTCGGTCTGGACGCCATGAGCAAATCCCTCATAACCTCCGGTGGAGCCCCTCCGGGACCTTCTGAACTCAGGACAGGATGGGATTATCCTTTTTTCGATACTTACCTGTTGCTGGAATCAACTGCTGATACAAACAGGATTAATCGTGTCTTTCATTCCCTGGAGATCCAATATTTCGGAGAAGAACCAATGTATGCCTTTGATCTCCAACCACTTAATGATATATACCTTGGATCAGGCTCCATGGTCAATTCAGATTATTCCTCCGGTAACAGGCAGACCATCTATATTTTTAGTGGCATCGGGCTGCTGATCATCATCATCTCTGCCCTGAATTATATTCTTCTTTACAGTGGACAAACAGTGCTCCGTTCACAGGAATATGGAGTGAGAAAAGTCTTTGGTGCTTCCCGGTCTGACCTGCTGAAACAGTCAATTACGGAATCATCAGTCATGATCTTAATAGTACTTCCGCTGGCCCTGATCCTGGTAGAACTTTTCCGTCCGGAAGTAAGTCAGTATCTGGGAAAGAACCTCATCATTGAATCCCGGCTAAGCTGGCAATATCCTATCGGATTTATACTTATCGCCATGTTGGTTGGACTGGTTCCCGGGGTCACTATTATTTCGTATATTTCCAGGATCCGCCCGGTGGTGGCCATTGGAAGTTTAAAAATTCACCAGAGGGGACAGTCATTATTAAGAATGGTACTGGTATTCATTCAGTTCCTTATCTTTAATTTACTCCTTATTTGCAGCCTGGGCATCTTCAAACAAATTCATTATTCGGTTCATAAAGATATTGGTTTTCAGTGGCAGCATTTGCTCACTGTTAAGCTTGATCAGAATTCATTTGCCGGACATTTTAATGTGATAAAGGATAAATTATCAGAAA
>CAZRHW010000360.1:0-4019 GCA_964599785.1 uncultured Bacteroides sp.
AGTTGAGAGCAAAATTGCCGTTAAATTTATACCTCTTGCGATAATTGGAAGCTACCCGTGCTCCCCATGTTCCGTTGGTATAAATATCGCCCGTAATCCTGAGGTCGGCATATTCAGATAATGCCAGATAATAACCACCGTTCCTGAGAAAAAATCCTCTTTGGTTTTCTTCCCCGTAAGTTGGAATCAGAATACCGGATTTGTTGGTTTTCGTTGTGGGGAAAAAACCAAATGGAATACCAATAGGTAACGGAACATCCTCAATAACAAAATAAGCAGGACCGGAAATGATCTTATCTCCGGGTATTGATTTGGCCTTGGTAAGCGCAATATAATAATGAGGATGTTCAAGGTCACAGGTTGTATATTTCCCATTCTTCAGATGAATCTCGCTGTTCGGTTGTCTTTTCGTTGTTTCACTATGTAAAAAGCCTCCTTCCTGAGCACTGTAAATCTGTTTAATGAGCCCCTTCTTTGTCCTGAAATTATATGTGAGGGAATGTGCATCGAATGATTCAGATCCTTCAATAAAATGAGGTTTTCCGATAAGTTTACCCGTGGAATCTATTTTTCCCTGCGCAAACACTACTTCATTTCCCATATCAAACTCAATGATTTCTGCTGTAAGTTCGATCTCTTTGTATTTGATTTCAGATTTTCCGTATAAATAAACTTTCCTGTCCCGAAGGGCATATACTATTGAATCAGTGGCTAAATAATCTACCGGAGAATCAACAGGTTCAGCTTTTTGCTGTTGGACTGAATCAGCAACCGTTGCGTTATTAACAGAATCCGGTTGTTGAAGAGAATAGGAAATATTCAATGTATCTTTTTCAGGGATAACAAGCGATGAATCCCTTGTCTGTTCTATATTCTGTGCAATAATTCCACCCCCGTTCAGAAGAATAAATAATGTTAGTAAATGGTTTGGCAGCAATTTTGAATACAACTCAGATATATTAATTTTGTGAGGGCTTTTACGATTGCCCGATAAAACTAAATAAAATTATCAAATTTTGTTCTCAATTTTTATCTATGGGCTGTCGATGAATAAACGTTTATTAACATTTATTCTTATCCTGGCCGGGATTAATTTATTATTCTCAACGGTTCGGGCAGATGGAGATCCGAAGAATAAAGTTCAGATTGTTGTCCTTGATGCCGGTCATGGAGGAAAGGATCCGGGAGCGCTTGGAAAAAATTCAAAGGAAAAGGATATTACACTGTCCATAGCTCTTAAGGTGGGTCAATATATTGAAGAAAACTTCAAGGATGTTAAAGTTGTATACACCCGCGATAAAGATGTATCAGTACCCCTGCATGAACGCGCCAATATAGCCAACAGGAACAAAGCTGACCTGTTCATCTCAATTCATACAAATTCATCCAAAAGTACCAGGGTTTATGGTACTGAGACTTTTGCCATGGGCGAACATCGAAGCGATCAAAACCTCGAAGTGGCAATGAAGGAAAACGCCGTTATTACCATGGAACAGGATTATACTATTCACTATGAAGGATTTGATCCAACATCAGCTGAATCATACATCATATTTTCCCTGATGCAAAATATTTACCTTGAACAAAGCCTCACATTTGCGTCCTTCGTCCAGGAACAATTCAAGGATAGAGCAAAACGGACTGACAGAGGTGTAAAACAGGATATTTTTTTAGTATTATGGAGAACAACGATGCCAAGTGTACTCATTGAAACAGGTTTCATATCAAATCTTACAGAAGAAAAATACCTGATGTCTGATCAGGGGCAGGTTTATATTGCTTCAGCAATATTCAGAGCATTCAGGGATTATAAACTCGATATTGAAAGCAAAAGCTTATTCACAACAAACTATTCTGAAAATGAGAATCCCCCTACTGATGATGACTTCTCAAATGATCAGAATGGTAATGCTGTCATCTTTATGGTTCAAATCGCCTCTTCAGCCAAACCATTGGAGTCAACCGACCCAATCTACAGCGATTATCAGAATATTGAACAACTGGCAAAGGAAAATTCATTTAAATATGCTGTTGGTAAATATAAATCTTACCAGGAAGCATCGGAATGCAGCAAAGATATCAGAAAGAAATATCCCGATGCATTTGTAATTGCTGTAAAAAATCACGAAATAATACCCCTCCGGGAAGCGCTCGAAAGATAAAAGTATTATATTTATTAACGCGTTGTGCGATTGAAAAAACTAATTGATTGAATCGTAGATTTTTTTGTAGAGCCGCGGCGCGGCTCACACATTGCTGATTATCAATATCGTCGATTCAATAGCACAAGACGTTATTTATTAATATATTATAAGTTAAATTTGTATAAGCCAATAAATCCGGTTTACACTTTTTTTACCACTTATTCATAGCTATATATGAAATTCTCTCATGAAACTAAAATAGGTATCATTATTACCGTGGCAATTGCAGCAACCATCTGGGGAATAAATTTCCTCAAGGGTAAGAATATCCTTAAACCCATTCATACTTACTACGCCATCTATGAAGATATAGGCGGACTGGAGATTAACGCTAAAATATTGATGAACGGTTTTAAGGTAGGCCAGGTAGATGATATCTATTTTAATGATGACAGAAGCGGAAAACTTACTGTTTTAATAACAATCGACAAAGATTTTAAGATTCCGTTGAACTCAGTAGCTGAAGTCTTCAGCATAGATCTTTTAGGTACAAAAGCGATAAGTATCATTAAATCCGATTCTGATCAGGATCATGTTAGTGGAGATACCCTGGTTTCCCGTTTCCAGGCAGGCATCCAGGATAAAATTGAAGAACAGATCATCCCTATAAAAGATAAGGCTGAAAAACTTATTGTAACCGTTGACTCCGTTTTGCAGAATCTGAACTTTATTTTTGATGAACAATCCAGAAGGGCGTTGCAGGAATCTATCCTCAATATTAAAGAATCGTCAGAGCAACTTGATCAAATGCTTGCCAATGATGGTAAATTCACCAAAATGATCAATAACATTGAGTCAATTACCTCCAATATTAAAAATAATAATGAAGAAATTGCTTTAGCTATTTCAAACCTTTCAGAAATATCAGATTCACTGGCCAGGTCTGAACTTAAATCGACTATCAGCAAAGCAAATGAAACACTTGGGCAAGCTCATGAGATACTTCATAAAATCAATAATGGAGAAGGAACAATCGGAATGCTGGTGAATAATGATTCCCTTTATTACAATCTTGAATCCCTTTCGGGCGATCTGGACCGGTTAATGATCGATCTTCAGGAAAATCCCCGAAAATACATTAATGTTTCAGTTTTTGGCGGATCAGGTAAAAAGACCAGGAAGAAAAATTAAATTTTAACTTCAGGATCAAAACCAATCCAAATTCGGTTTTTTAATTTGATAAAAAGTGTTTTTTTATTGATAAAAAAAACATAAAAATCCTGTTCAATGAATTTTTTCTTCAATTAATAAATATTAAATCTTTAGTTAACAATTTATTAAGACAATTTCGTGTCTTTTTATTCATAATCAATGCATTATGTTTTTTTTTATTTTTTTTTAAATTTTAAAAACCTGATTAGTAAATCCATATAATTTTTTTATAAAAATCAAGCCCCGAATCACTTTTTTTTTATTTTTTTTTTCACAATCTTAGCTAAAGGAAAACTTTCAGGTAAATTCCGACACGTTTTGTGATTTGGCCGAAAAAGTGGCTAAACAGACTGTTTTTGAACATAGCACGATGCTGCTGAACAATAACATGTTATAATACAATGGCTTAAATAATTTTTTTTTGAAAAATTATTTATAATATTCGCAACGAATAAAAACGATTAACTTAACCTAAAACCAATCTTTTCTCATGCATGACGAGGTCTGGAATCGATGCTTGAAAGTTATCAAGGATAATGTACCCTCTATAAGCTTCAGAACATGGTTTGAACCAATAGTACCTGTGAAACTTGAGGATAATGTGCTTACCATACAGGTACCAAGTCCCTTTTTCTATGAATACCTCGAGGAACAGTATATTGA
>CAZRHW010000361.1:0-4014 GCA_964599785.1 uncultured Bacteroides sp.
GAATTATAGAAGATTCATTCAATCCATCGAAGAACCGTATCTCAGAAAGCCTTTTCAGTATTGGAAACGGAAGAATGGGGCAGCGGGGGAATTTTGAGGAGCAATATTCAGGGGATACATTGCAGGGAACTTATATAGGTGGTGTCTATTACCCTGATAAAACAAAAGTGGGCTGGTGGAAAATCGGTTATCCTGAATATTTTGCTAAAGTCCTTAATGCTCCCAACTGGATTGGAATAAATATCGGGATCAATGGCATACCTGTCGATCTGGCTCAATGTAAAATACTTGGGTTTAACAGGATACTTAATATGAAAGAGGGCTATTTTGAAAGGAATTTCAGGATAGAGCTGAATGGGGGAGAAATCATTGAAATTGAAGCAAGGAGATTTATCAGTATTGTGGACACTGAAGTGGGGGCTATCCGCTATAGTCTGATCCCTGTCAATTTCAGTGGACAGATAGAAGTGACATCTTACCTCGATGCTGATGTGAGAAATGAAGATGCTAATTATAACGAAAAATTCTGGGAGGAATTCAATAAAGAGGCCAGTGGAAAAAATGCTTTACTTATTTCAAGAACTAAGAAACTTGATTTCTATATTTCAGTAGGAATGCATTTTGAGATACACAGAAATGGGTTGGAATCAGATATTAACCCTACTGTTGAAGAACATAAAAAATATATCGCCTGCAAAGCCACTGTCTCTTTCAATCAGGATGACCAGCTTACAATTTATAAATATGCAGCTATACTTTCCTCTCTCAATCATCCTGTCAGCCAGCTGCAGGCTCGTACATCGGATGTTCTGAACAGATCTTTAAAGAAAGGATTCGACAGGCTGATGGCGGAACAGGCATCTGCCTGGGCTGAAAAATGGAAAAACAGTGATATTGTCATCAGAGGTGATGAGGTTGCCCAGCAGGGTATCAGGTTTAATATATTTCAACTCTATCAGACATATACAGGTGAGGATGAAAGACTGAATATCGGACCAAAAGGTTTTACCGGAGAGAAATATGGCGGTAGTACATACTGGGACACGGAAGCATTTTGTCTGCCATTCTATTTATGCACAGCCGACCAGAAAGTTGCAAGAAATCTTCTTCTTTACCGGTATAAACATTTACCCCAGGCAATCGGTAATGCTGAAAAGCTCGGATTTACGGGAGGTGCTGCTTTGTATCCCATGGTTACGATGAACGGACAGGAGTGTCATAATGAGTGGGAAATCACCTTTGAAGAGATACACCGGAATGGTGCCATAGCATATGCCATTTACAATTTTATCCGGCATACGGGAGATTCTTCCTACCTTAAAGATTATGGGCTGGAGACATTGATCGCCCTGTCAAGGTTCTGGAGCCAGAGAACCAGTTGGTCAGAAATGAAAAAACGGTTTGTGATTCTTGGAGTTACCGGCCCGAACGAATATGAAAATAATGTAAATAATAACTGGTACACGAACACCATTGCCGTATGGACGCTGCGTTACACGCTGGAAAGTGTTCAATATGTATCGGAAAATTATCCTGAAAAATTCAACAAACTGGTTCGGAAAATCAATTTCCGGGATGCGGAAACAATCCGCTGGAGAGAAATCATAGATAAAATGTATTTCCCATATCATCAGGAATCGGGCATCTGTCTGCAACAGGAAGATTTTCTTGATAAGGAACAAAGACTGGCATCCGATCTGGATCCCGCGGACAGGCCCCTGAATCAGAAATGGTCATGGGACCGTATCCTGCGTTCATGTTTTATAAAACAGGCGGATGTATTGCAGGGAATATATTTTTTTGAAGAAGAATTTGATGATGAAACCATTAAAAAACACTTTGAATTCTATGAATCCCGGACCGTCCATGAATCTTCCCTTTCGCCTTGTATTCATTCAATACTCGCTTCCAGAATAGGTGAACATAAAAAAGCCTATGAGCTGTATCTCAGAACAGCCAGACTGGATCTGGATGATTACAATAACGAAGCTGATCAGGGTTGTCACATTACAAGTATGGCCGGCACCTGGCTGGCTATTGTTGAAGGATTTGGGGGGAAGAGAATAATGAACAATAAACTTAGCCTTAATCCTGCTATTCCTGATGTATGGGAAGGTTATTCCTTTAAATTGATTTTCCGTGGTGCGCTGCTTGAGGCAGATATACGGAAAAATGAGGTGCGAATAAAAAATCATTCTGAAAAACCTGTTGAATTATTGTTGTATGGGAAAGAGCTTATTGTTGAAGGGAATAAAGAATTGATTACCAAAACAATTCCCGATCCAAGTCCACTTTTTAACAGCGGGAGATGAATGTCCCGGCTGAAATCTTTCACCGCTTTCCCGGGGGATAGGCGGGATCTGTAAGACATCGTTTTGTAAATGAACAAGGCTGTATCAAAAGTTAATTATTGTATTAACTTCCTTTGTGTGACTTTGTGTATTACTTTGTGATCCTTTGTGGTTCAGCAAGTTATATTAACCACAAAGTACACAAAGGGCTTTTGATACAACCTCATAATACCCTGAGATTATTAGAATAATCTAAATACTATTGAATCATGAATTCAAAGAAGCTATTTTTTATTAAAATTACCCGGGTTTTATTTTTTAACCTGTTCGTCATATTTTTCATGATTTCTTGTAATTCCGGGAAGACTGACAGAATGGAAACCAAATCAAAATCACCGGCGGGTATCAGTGAAGTTAAAAATCCTGAATGGGTGAAAGATGCTGTTATTTATGAAGTTAATATCCGGCAGTATACTCCTGAAGGTACTTTTAAAGCATTTGCCGGACATTTACCCCGACTGAAGTCACTTGGTATCGACATCCTGTGGTTAATGCCCATAAATCCGATCGGGCAGATGAACAGAAAGGGTGAACTTGGAAGTTATTACTCGGTGAAGGATTATAAACGGATCAATCCGGAATTTGGTAATATGGATGATTTCAAGTCACTTGTAAGGCAAATTCATGATATGGGCATGCATGTTATTATTGACTGGGTGCCAAATCATACTTCGTGGGACAATGTGCTTACACTTGAACATCCTGATTTTTATAAGACTGATGAGGAAGGAAATTTTATTTCTCCCTTTGACTGGACAGATGTTATTCAGCTCGATTACGATAACATGCAGTTAAGAGCATACATGATTGATGTCATGAAATTCTGGCTTTCAGAAACAGATATAGACGGATTCAGGTGCGATGTGGCACACATGGTCCCGCTCGATTTCTGGGAAGAAGTCAGACCTGCACTGGAAGAAATTAAGCCTGTTTTCATGGTGGCAGAGTCGGACCAGCCCGAGTTAAACCGGAAAGCATTTGATATGACCTATGGCTGGCCATTCCATCATCTGATGAATGAGATTGCTGCCGGCACAAAAACTGCCAATGCAATTACCTATCATTTTCAAAAAGTCGATTCATTATTTCCCGCCGGATCAATCATCATGCAGTTTACTTCCAATCATGATGAGAACTCCTGGAATGGTACGGTATGGGAGAGACTGGACGGAGGGGCTGCCACTTTTGCTGTCCTTGCCGCAACAGTTCCGGGAATGTTATTGGTGTACAGTGGACAGGAAGCCGGGATGGATAAAAGGCTGAAATTTTTTGAAAAAGATACGATACAATGGAAGGAACATGAAATGAATAATCTCTACAAAGAATTGATAGCACTGAAAAAACGTGATGAAGCATTGTGGAACGGGAAATCCGGTGGTACGCTGACACGCATTACCGGTACTGATAATAAATCGGTGTATTCATTCATTCGGGAGAAAGGCGGGGATAAAGTATTTATCATCCTTAATTTAACCGGTCATCCGGTAAGTAATACCCTGAGAGGTAAACTTTATACAGGCAATTATAAAGATATATTTTCCGGGGAGGAGGTAGTATTCAGCAGGAATGCCACAATTGATCTTCAGCCCTGGGAGTACAGGGTTTATGAGAAATAACTGCGCGGTTTTGATCTATATTTAGCCCTGGATGCAACATGGTTCAG
>CAZRHW010000362.1:0-4011 GCA_964599785.1 uncultured Bacteroides sp.
CCAGATTAAAGGATGTTCCGGAAGATTTTATCCGACGGGTATAATATTCACTAACCGGGTGACTTTGAGTCACCTGGTCAGTATTTCTTACTTCGCCCTTACAAAATGAAAATTATACCGGTCGCAGCAGGGAGAATTAAGATTCAGCGTATCCATTCCGACCAACTCAATATACTTCTCCGAATCATAAAAAAAGATATTTTCAACCGCATTATCCGGAAGGAATGTAATTTCTAACTGTTGAGAGGTCTGTTCAGCTATTTGAATTTTACCAAATTCCAGTAAAGTATCATTCCTGATAAATCCGTACATGCCAAATTCTTTGATTTCCAGAAAATTAAAATTGGGTGTGTATCCGAGACCAAAAAAACCACCTGAGATGGAATTCAATTCCCATTTGCCGTAAATATTAAGAAACTGGTCATCAAAGATCTCATTTGTGTAATATTTATCAATCTGGAAGTCATCAAGTAAAAACTTGATTTTATCATCATTTTTCTCACAGCCTGATAATATAAAACAGAAGATAATGATGATAAATCCGTGAAAAAATGTTTTATTCATTTCAGCTTATCCATTCTTTTGCTTTCCGAATTAGTTTCATTTAACATTTCATTTAACCACAAAGGTACACTAAGGTTATCACAAAGGAACTCCAAGGTTCAAAATCAAACTCCTTTGTGTTACTTTGTGCTATCCTTGGTGTTCCTTAGTGGTTTAAAAATCTTAATATTTTCTCAGATTTCGAATTATATAATTAATACTAAATAAAAGACAGTTATTCGTTTATAAAGGTTGCGTTATCGTAAGAATAAATCATCAAGATTTATGCCAGAGGCTTAAATAGTATTTATAAACCACAGTTCAATAAATACTAAACTTTGGTCAGATCAAATTAAACTTTTAACTTTCAGGTACACGAATAATTAAATTTACAGACATGAAAAAAATCCTGTTTATTTATCTATTACTATCAATCATCTCGGCATGCACTTCCTCCATTGAAAAGGAAAATCAAAGGATTGCTGAAGAAATGAAGATCTCAATGAAATCCGAATTACTGGATGCGTGGTATCCGGTAACGATTGATACAATACATGGTGGATTTTGGAGTGATTTCACCTATGACTGGAAGGCGGATGGCCCTCAAAATAAGATGATCGTCACCCAGACCAGGCATGTATGGACCGCTTCAAATGCTGCAATGTTTTTAGATGAGGATAAGTACCATAAAATCGCTGAACATGGATTCCATTTTTTAAGGGATAAAATGTGGGACAGTATTTATGGTGGGTTCTTTATGATCCGTAATCCTGAAGGTGGACCTATGCAGGGGCCATTTGGGAATAGCAAGAGTGCTTATGGGAATGCCTTTGGTATTTATGCCCTGACAGCATATTTCGAGATGTCCGGTGATACATCGGCTTTGAATCTTGCAAAAAAAACTTTTTTCTGGCTTGAAAAGCACAGTCATGACCCGGTTTATAAAGGATATTTTGACCGTTTAATGCAGGAAGGATCTCCATTAATTGGGAATGATGCTGAAATAAGTTCCGGCAATCTTGCAAGGATGGGCTGGAAGGATCAGAATTCATCGATTCATTTGCTGGAAGCATTCACTGAATTATACCAATCATGGCCGGATAGTCTTTTGGAGCAGCGTCTTCATGAAATGCTTGGCCTGGTGCGGGATGTTATCACAACTGATAAGGGTTACCTGACTTTATTTTTAGAAAGGGACTGGACACCCATATCTTATCGTGATTCATCGCAGGCAGTAAGAGAAGCCAATTTTATGCTGGATCATGTTTCTTTCGGGCATGACATTGAAACAGCTTACCTGATGCTGGAAGCCTCTCATGCACTGGGGCTGGAGTCTGATCCTGAGACATTAGAGATCGCAAAAAAAATGGTTGATCATTCACTTGCCAGGGGATGGGATGAGGATAACGGAGGATTATATTATGAAGGGTATTATTTTAATGATTCTGACTCAATCACCATCATTAACGAATCAAAAAGCTGGTGGGTTCAGGCTGAAACAATGAATGCCCTGTTATTAATGTCAAAGTTGTTCCCCGGGGAAGAAAAATATTATCAGGCTTTCGTGAAACAATGGGAGTATATAAAGAAATATATGATTGATCATGAGCATGGTGGATGGTATAGTAATGGGCTTGATAAAAATCCGGAGGAAATAAAAACTGCCAAAGCATCCGACTGGAAAGTTAATTATCATAATATGCGGGCACTCATGAACTGCATCAAAATGCTGAAGGGAGAGCATGAACTGACAGAATCTTTATAATTTTAGTGACTCACCCCCTGTCCTGAGTTTTTTTTATCTTTGATATTACCGGAAGTGTAAGCTGGTTAAAACAGATGATACCCTGTCTGTTTTAATTGTTTCTGAGGTAAATTTTATGAGGTATACCATTTTGAACTTATAAAAACCAGTAACATGTCACGAACAGGTGCCATCTTGTTCATCCTGTCATGTATATCCATACAGCGTATATTTTCCCAGATAGATACTTCCTATTCGGGTATTGATAAAAACGTTCTTCAGGCGGAGGATCTCATATTTTCAATTGATTCAAGCCGGTTAAAGATCATATCAGCCGGCCGTATTTCGAAAAATCTTGACGAACTGCCACTAACGGTATATGTCGTATCTCATGAGGAGATTTTAAGGAATCAATACACATCACTTATTGATGTGTTGAACTCATTACCCGGTATCACAACATCTCAGCCAGGTACCGGAGAACTAGGCGAAAGTTTTCAAATATGGGGTCTGACAGGGAACCTTTATACGAAAATACTGATCAACGGATTACCCGTTAAACCATCCGTGGTGACCGGGATGCCCATAGGGAGCCAGTTGCCAATCCGGCAGGCTGACAGGATTGAGGTTATTTATGGAACTTCTTCCTCTGTTTATGGCGCCGATGCAGTTTCAGGGGTCATCAATATCATCATCAAAGAGGCGGATAAAGGCACTTTTGTCAGGGGTGATATTAGCCTGGGGGAAGACGGATATAGTTATACGAATTTTTTCCTTGGAGGCAAAGGAGGGAAGAATAACAATATCCTTCAGTATAATTTTTATGGAGGTAAAGCTGAGTATAATGATATGGATATTGAATACGCTGATGAGGAGGTATATAATCCATTGAACTATTACCAGCAACAGGGAATGACCTTTGATCTCGGCGGAACAAGTTATGAACCGCTGGAAATAAATGAATCGGTTCTTCTTCAGAATAATGTTGATCCGGATGAGTTCAAATCACAGTATTATGGGAAATATTATGAGGGTTCTGTTACCCGTCCTCTTATGGAAGCCATGGCCTCTGAAGCTCATATGATGGGCCTGCAAATGAAATTCCGCGGTATCGGGCTGTCATATGATAATATGTACCGGAGAACACATAGTTCCCTGGGATTATCACCGGTATTTTATAAATATAATAACCCCCAGAATTATTGGGGAGAAGCTATCCAGAGATTTGCGCTGAGTTATACCAGGGATTTTAACCGTTTCTCCTCTTCAACACAGTTAAATAACCTGGTCTACCAGATGGATCACAATTCAAGTCAGGGACTGACTTTTCTGAATAATACCGATAACATATACCATTATTCTGCTTCAACTGATTTATCATTGGAGCAGGTGTTTTCGGCATCACTGATTAAAAATCTTGAATTGGTGGTTGGTTTGTCCTGGCAGCAATCAACAAATCTTCCTGTCACAAACTACCTGTGGGCACCTTTTAATAAAAGAGATTATAAAGCATTAAGCGAAAGAGTCATTATCCGGGATACTATCCTGGGCAGTTTTGGAATGAATCCTGTAAATTTCAGTAATATATCCGAATTTTTTCAGTTTTATTATGTCCTGAAAAAATTCAGGTTTTTGGGAGGGATCCGGTACGATATTAATACATTATACGGAAACAGGCTGAGCCCGCAACTGGGAATTTTATTCAAGACAGGCAAAAAGTTTTC
>CAZRHW010000363.1:0-3992 GCA_964599785.1 uncultured Bacteroides sp.
CGGAGCGGATTTCGGAGAGCGTTCTCGTCCGCGAGGACTCAACGGCGATGCGAGAATCCGCCGTTGATTGACGCACATACCCCGCTCTGAAATATGCACTTTGTTGGCACCAGTTTTTACTCCATTTCTAATATTTATTAACAAGGGGTTGTATTTCTCTGGCCCGTTAAAGAGCCTATGTTTTTTCTTGTTTTTTCAAATCTGTTAATTCTGAATTATATTAATCAATTTACTTCCCTTTGTATTTAAGAAGATAAAGCTGTATAATGATTCCGTTTTTAAATTTGTTGTCGCTTACTGTATCTGTTTTTATTAGTTCCGATTCTGACAAAACAAGGTCAAGATTTTCTTTATTTAATTCCAGATTGTGAAATCTGACTACACAAAATTCTTCTCCGGGCTGTAAAAATTCTTCGGGCTGATTGTATTGATGTACCTCAGTGAAGGCATCAACATTCGACATTTCTGCCTTAAGCCAATAATGACTTAATCCCGAATTGCCGCCGTATTCTACCAATGGCCCGGCGGTTACTTCGGTAATATGCAGGATTTTTCTAATTTCAGGATAAGTGGCGGAGATATATTCGATGGTTTGTTTATAAGGCCCGTATGAAAAACTGAAATTGGAAATAGAAATCCGCACACTCAACAATAATATAACAGATATTAAAATCATTTTCAGCCATTTTATCTTCATCTGGATAAAAAGAATAGTAGGTGCGATAACAAGCATAGTAACTATTGTTACGACATACCTTGTGGATAAAATGGGTTGTGAAAACAAGGAAATGACAGTAACAACAAATAGTGTTCCCAAAAAAACAGACAGAGACAGCCACAAAACCAAACGATACTCAGACAACGATTTTGTAAAACTCATGAAAAGGGTAATAACAATAAGGCTATAAATCAAAATAGTTAATGAAATGGAATAATTGGTTGTCCAGAATTGTTCGGTGAATGGAATTGTAAAACAAGAAAAAATTGCATTGAGACTAACTTCGGGAGCCCAAAAAGCATGTTGAACTTTTTTTATCTGAACAATAAACATAAAGAGCCATGGGAGAAACAGTATGATTGCCAATAGTAATGATAATAAATGAGGAAGCCATTTTTTATTTTTAGTCAGAAGGAGGTACAGAAAAACAAACACATTTGCCACAAACGCAGCAGCCATACTATAATAGTGGATATACATGGCTATCACAGTGAAAACAAAAAGAAGGACCAAATCGCGGTTTTTCCCCGTTCTCATGAATAGGTAAGAATAAATAAATACCCCGGTTACTGAAAATGCAGCCCAAGTGTACATTCGGGCCTGGTGCGAGTAAGCTGCCAGCATTGGAATTGAAATTAGCATCAGGCAAAAATACAGCGCACCTTGTTTGCCAAAAATACGTTGACCGGCAAAATACCCCAGTAATATTGTTGACAATACCCCCAGAACTGAAAATAACCTTAATGTTGTAGGGCTTAAACCGAACAAAGCAGTAAAAAATCTTAATCCCAAATAATATAATGGTGGGTGTAAATCGTTTTTAAACTTGGCGAAAAAGTCAGGTAAGGAACCATCCAACATTGATTTGGTATATATCTCATCACTCCACAAATCACTGAACCTAAGCTTGAACAAGTAGAAAACAGTAGCAATAACAAAAATCAGTAAGAATATTACCAATTTGTTTCTTTTCAGCTTCTTCAAAATATTTTTCATAATGTTTAATTGAAAAAGTGAAAACTTTTTTAGCCCTATTCAATTATTTTACTTTAATGCACTATAGCTCTTCAAATTGGTGCCAATGTTTGTGTATAAACACCTGGTGTTTTTATTTTTCATATGTCCTGTTGAAAAGGTGTATATATTCTTAAAAATTTGGTGGATATATACACCTTTTTAATATCCGAAATCATCCAAAGAATATAAATATTATGCTACTCGTTTATAGCGGCTCTAATATTAAAGTTATAAAAATTTATTTGAATACAGGATGATTTGTATGTTTCTTTTGTGTTTATGGTCACCCCCGATACGTTGCGTTATCGGGATTAGTTCGAATTTGTTTATTCAGAAGCGAAGCGAACTGAATAAACAGTCTCACTGAACAATTCACCAATTTATAAACCCTGCCCACACTCACACTCAAACTCAAACACTCTAATATACTGATTTACTAATAAACCAATTTACTATTTATCTTGTTCGAAATGTCAATTTCGTGCTGTAATCCTTACTTTCCCTCCATCCCTAAGAATATCCGACCTGACAGGATCTTGCCCTGTGAAATTTCGTAAAGCGAAAGCCCGGAGGGCATTTCACAGGGCAAATCAACCTGTCAGGTCTTTTTTGTTCTTATGCTCCTTACTCCCTTTTCCCTACTCCATATTGTCGCCCCTTCACCCCCTCACCCTCTAGCCCCTTCACTCCATCCCCCCTCGCCCCCTCTCTCTTCTCCATGCTCCCTGCTCCCTGCTCCCTGCTCCCTGCTCCATGCTCCCTGCATTCTTTAAGATTTTTTTACTACTTTAACCCTTTAATTTACTATCATGAAATCGCGGGAAAGAATCTTAAAGTCTTTATCACATCAGACACCCGACAGGATCCCTGTCGATTTTGGTTCCACCCCCGTTACCGGAATACATGTCAGGATCGTTGAGAAGCTACGTGAATATTTCGGACTTGAATGGAGGCCTGTCAAAGTAACGGAGCCATATCAGATGCTCGGTGATATGGATATGGAACTGCTGGATGCACTGAAGATAGATACCATAGGGGTAGGAGGCAGCAAAAATATGTTCGGCATAGAGAACAGAGACTGGAAACCTTTCAGAACTTTCTGGAACCAGGAAGTCCTGATACCCGGGGAATTCAATACAAGACTGGATGAAAAAGGTGATTTGCTGATATTCCCTGAAGGGGACAGATCCGTTTCACCAAGTGCTAAAATGCCCCGGTCAGGATTTTTCTTTGACGCCATTATCAGGCAGGATCCTTTCGATGATTCAAACCTGAACCCGGAAGATAATCTTGAAGAGTTTGGTGTGATTACGGATGAAGAACTCTCTTACTGGAAAAGTGCAATTGAGAATGCAAACAAGTCAGGCAAAGCAGTCATTGCTAATTTCGGTGGAACCGGTATTGGCGATATTGCCCTTGTCCCTGCCGTGCAACTGAAACATCCCAGAGGTATCAGGGATATAACGGAATGGTACATGTCAACCGTTATGCGTACCGGTTACCTGCATCAGATCTTTACAGGGCAGACAGATATTGCCTTATCGAACATGGATAAAATCAACCGGGTGGCCGGGGATCAGGTAGATATCGTTTTTCTTTGTGGTGCTGATTTTGGCACCCAGGATACCCAGTTCTGTTCACAGGAATTATTTGTTGAATTATACTTTCCCTATTACAGAAAAATGAATGACTGGATTCACCGGAATACAGCATGGAAAACATTCAAGCATTCCTGCGGGGCTGTAGAACCATTATTAAAACATTTTATCGATGCAGGTTTCGATATTATTAATCCGGTTCAGATCAGCGCCGCCGGAATGGATCCTGAAAAACTGAAAGAAAAATATGGTAATGAGCTGGTTTTCTGGGGAGGGGGTGTCGATACACAGAAAGTGCTGTCCTTCGGAAAACCATCAGAAGTTGAAAAGCAGGTTCTCCGGATGTGTGAGATATTTTCAAAAGACGGAGGCTTTGTTTTTAATACCGTTCACAACATCCAGGCGAATACCCCTGTTGAAAATGTAATTGCGATGTTTAATGCAGTAAGGAAATATAACGGGATGGCCACTATCTGAGTTCTGCCGGTTCTACCCCCAAGTGCTCGGAACATAGTAGGGGGACTTAGGGGGGTGAGTCCGCAAAAAAAAATTAAATATGGTTATGTTGCAGTAATTGTAATAAATTGCGCTGCTGGTAATCAGGATTACATTAAATAATGTTAGTAATATAGCTCCAATATTCGATTATGAATAATTTC
>CAZRHW010000364.1:0-3991 GCA_964599785.1 uncultured Bacteroides sp.
CCAATATACCCATATACGAATTCACCAAAACATACAATTTTGATTCGTCGGCTAAAGCCGACGGCAGTTCAGCAACCCGTCAATTCATTAAAATCACGCACTGAGATTAATTTAAATTGAATGTTATATGCCTGTTTTTATTATTTAACCGGTAACCATTTTGTTTATCTCCATAGGTAAAAATAACCAGATTGGTCTGGTTATCAAACAGATCCATCATAACTTCATCTTTCAAAGAGACCGATTCAATATTGCCTGTATATTTACTGCTGTAAAACAACCATATTGCCAGATCATCCAGTTCATTCCTGACGAATTCCCAGTTTTCGATTTTCTTACCATTGATAACCATTTCAAACGATTCCTTAATATACTTGTTGACAGTCTCGATCTGTTCACCAGGGTCAACCTTCTGTGTGATATTCAGTTGTACATTATATTTCTGTAGTATAATGCGTTCAAAGTCATCGGAAAATAATTTAAATACAATCTGTATATTCCCGGTATCCGGTTCTATGTCGATATTCAGCAGCGAAACATGAACAGGATGCAGAAAGGAAAATAATGTGAGGAATACCGTTACAGTAAGCTTGCCCATCAAAATCTTCTCAGTCTTTTCATATCAACAAAATTACAATAATTTTGTTTTCTTTGCAGCTAAAATCATGCCAACGTTTCAGCTATATCTTGGACTTGGATTTGATCATATCGTCGATCTTGCTGGCTATGACCATATCCTTTTCATCACGGCGCTGTGTGCAGTTTATGCCCTGAAACAATGGCGAAGAATATTGATTCTTGTCACGGCATTTACAATTGGACACTCCATAACCCTTGCCCTGGCAACACTGAATATCATTAGTTTATCCCCAAAACTGATCGAGCTGCTAATACCAATAACAATATTTATTACAGGATTATGGAATGTTTTACAGCGATCTGAATCAGTTAAGACGGTAACACACAGGTTTAAGTATGGAACGGCGCTTTTTTTCGGACTTATTCATGGTACAGGTTTTTCAATTTACCTGAGAGGCTTACTTGGAAAGGAAGAGAATATTGTATTGCCCTTATTCTCTTTTAACCTTGGTCTGGAAATCGGGCAGATCATCGTTGTGTTAACAGTTTTACTGATCTCCTTTGTGCTGGTAAATATCCTGCACGTTCAGCGCCGTGAATGGAACCTTATCTTTTCAGGTGCTGCTATGGGGATATCTCTTATATTGATTATTGAAAGGATCCAGGGATTATAAAATTGAATGGAATGGACTGGAAATCCTACATATCGGGTTTTAAATCCTTTATGAAGCTGGAAAAATCTCTTTCAGATAATTCCATTGAAGCATATATCAATGATCTCTCCAAGCTTAAATCATTTCTGGAGATCAGGAACTATTCTATACCACCGGACGAGGTTTCACTGACTCACCTGAAGGAATTTATAGGGTGGATCAATGAACTGGGTTTAAGTGCACGGTCCCAGGCAAGAATCATCTCAGGGATAAAAGCCTTTTATAAATATCTTCTGCTAGAAGATAAGATCGGGACTGATCCGACAACCCTGCTTGAAGCCCCGAAAACAGGCCGGAAATTGCCCGAGATTCTCAGTGTGGAGGAAATCGACCTGTTGCTGAGTCATATTGATCTGAGCAAACCCGAGGGACAGCGGAACAAAGCTATGATTGAGACCCTTTACAGCTGCGGACTGAGGGTTTCTGAACTGATCAGTTTAAAATTATCAAATATATATTTCGACCAGGGATTTATCCGGATCATTGGCAAAGGGAATAAAGAAAGACTTGTTCCTTTAAGTCCAAAAGCCATTCATGAAATTGAACTGTACCTGCCCGACCGGAACAGTTTACCAGTGATATCCCGTGATAGCGAAGATATTTTGTTCCTCAACCGGCGCGGCCGGAAACTTACACGGGTCATGATCTTTACCATCATCCGTGAACTCACATTAAAATCCGGAATAAAGAAGAAAATCAGTCCCCACACATTCCGGCATTCATTTGCCACCCATCTCATTGATGGAGGAGCCGACCTGCGGGCTGTCCAGGAAATGCTGGGGCATGAATCAATTCTGACAACTGAAATTTATACGCATCTCGACAGGCAATATATCAGGGATGCGATCCTGCGCTTTCATCCGAGATCCTGAAATTCAATAACCTGCAACCTGAGTTAATTATTTTTCAGATTTAATAAGTTTTACCTGAATTGCCGCAGGTCCTTTTTTCCCCATTTCTACTTCAAAGCTTACAATATTATCTTCCCTTATTTCTTCAAGTACATTGTTCACATGCACAAAAACACTTTCCTGTGTTTCCAGATCCCTTATAAATCCAAAACCTTTTGACTCGTTAAAAAAAGTTACCACTCCCTTTCTTACAGGATTGAGCATTTGTGTAGAATCGCGGGTAGGTACGCTAATCTCGATATCTTCTAATTTAATATTTTTCTTTTTATTGGGATCAGGAGGAGTGGAAGTTATCATTCCATTTTCGTCGACATAAGCAATCATGTCGTCCAGGCTGCTTCTTTTCTCAGTTTCTTTTCTGGCCAGCCTTTTCTTCTCTTTTTCTTTTCTCTTTTTTTCTTTTTTGTTTCTAACTTCCTTTTTGTTGAATGATTCTTGCGATCTACCCATAAATTAATTTTTATATTATTATTAGTTTTCTTTATTAAACAGCGATGTTGACTTTTAATACGCTAAAAAAGCATAATTTCCTTCTAACAGGTTTTTTAATTTGAACAGTCCCCTGCTTCTTATTTGTCTGACGCGCTCGGATGACATATCATATTTTGAGGCTATATCGTGCAAGGAATAGATTGGTGTACCGCATAATCCGAAAGACATGGATAATACTGCAGCCTCTCTTCGTGTAAGTTTATTTAAAGCCCGGTTAATGTTTGTTACAACAGATTCTTTCATTATTTTATCGTCAGGCGAAGGGATATCCCCTGTCTGAACAAAATCATACAGGTTAAAATCATTATCACCATCCTGTGAAAGTGGCATATCAAAAGAAATCTGCCGCTTTTTTATGTTGTTTGCCACCATGACTTCATCGTTGGTCATATCGAGGTACTCGGCAATTTCAGCATCGGTTGGTTCCCTTTCATATTCCTGTTCGAGATAAGGGATAGCTTTTGTAATTTTATTAATTGATGAAAGCCTGTTTAATGGTAACCGCACAATCCTTGTTTGATCCGAGATGGCCTGGATAATTGACTGACGGATCCACCAGACAGCATACGAAATAAATTTAAAGCCCCGCGTTTCGTCAAATTTTTTTGCAGCTTTAACCAGCCCAAGGTTGCCTTCGTTAATCAGATCGGAGAATGATAAACCCTGATTTTGAAATTGCTTAGCTACTGAGACTACAAAACGCAGGTTGGCAACAACCAGCTTCTTGAGCGCATCAGTATCGCCATTTCTGATGCGGACCGTTAACTCAACTTCCTCTTCGGCAGTAATCATCGGATACTTATTTATCTCCTGAAAATATCGACTTATCGATTCTTCGGATCGCCGGGTTATTTGTTTTGTAATTTTTAGCTGCCGCATTGAAATTTGTTATAATGATCTTTTTGGCTAAATTCTTCTTTCTGTCATAATAAATTATTCCATTATCTGTTAAAAAAGTTATAAAAAGGATTTAATAAGGAGAGCAGTGATGAACTGATTATACCAGGAGAAATAATAAATAAAGCACAAATTCTCAAATTTCAGATTTTGGCAAAGGTACGTTTTTATTTTCAGGGTTTTAGTATTCAGGCAACTTAAAGTTTAGCGGTTGGTTTATTTTTAACTGGTTATTGCTACCTTTAATAGTCAAATCAGGAATCAGGAAAATGAAAATATCCGGGAGGTATAAATCATGAAGATCAAAATTCAATTAATCCTTGCCTGTTTCTGTCAATCACGTGGCATCACACCTGGTATTAATAGATATGGTTCATTTTCAGCGACGATGGATAAAGT